>JBCCVR010000008.1:0-79017 GCA_039194995.1 Cyanobacteria bacterium P01_E01_bin.42
GTTCAAGCTAACATCGAGGAAAATCTTTATTCCCTGCTCTTTTCTCTCCTCGATCGCGCCGAAACCACCTTTTCTAAAATTATTATCGCCATTGACGACCTCGATAAAAAAGATACCTCCGCCGTCCAAGAAATCCTAGAAAATAGTCTCGATCTCTTCCGCATGGGAAAACGACGCGGTTTTATCATGACCGGACGAGGATTCACAAACTTGCAAGAAGCCTATTTAACAGCCTTGGGCATTTTTTCCGAGGATATTTCCCTCGAAGCGATGAAACCCAAAGAACTCTATCAAATCGCCCTCAACTACCTCAATTTAGTCCGAGAAACGCCCCAAGATAGCCCCAAACCCTTCACCCCAGAAATCTTAAACCAAATCGTCAATTATGCCCACGGTAGCCCCCGCCAACTCAATCTCATCTGTTACGATGTCCTCAAACAAGGGACTGCCCTCGAATGCGACAAGATCGACGCGGAAACCTTCCCGGAAATCTGGCAAAAAGTCCGGAAAAAACTAGATTTTCTCACCCCGCACCTGCGCCGTTTAATGTCAATTATCCACCAAGCCGGCGGTATCGATGAAGATATTAGCGATCGCCATCTCGACGACCTCGGCGTATTAACCTTTGTCGAACTATTACCCGAACTCAAAAACCTAGAACAGGAAGAATTATTAATTCGCGTCGAAGATGAAAGCGGTTTGCGCTTCATTCCTTCTCAATTATATGCCCCGCCAGAGTCACAGGAATAACGTCAACCCCTCTTTCTTCTCTCTGCGTTCTCTGTGTCTGGTGTGGTTCATTTCCTGTATCATCATCTCGCGGTTTGCGTAGCGATCGCATCTTCATACAATCCTAATACATTCACTCCCTCTGAACAGTTGCGCGCTACCGAGAGCGATTATCATGGTAGACCCGAGACGGAATCAAGGAGAACCCCTATGCTACAAGAGTATCGCCAACACGCCGCAGAACGCGCCAAACTCGGCATCCCTGCCTTACCTTTAGATGCCGCACAGACCTCCTCACTCTGCGAAATGCTGAAAAATCCTCCCGAAGCAGAAAAAGAAGAGTTATTGATATTGCTGCGCGATCGCATTCCTCCTGGTGTCGATGAAGCTGCCTATGTAAAAGCGGGTTTTCTCACGGCGATCGCCAAAGGAGAAATCGAATGTCCCCTCATCTCCAAACAAGGGGCGATCGACCTGTTGGGGACGATGGTGGGGGGTTATAATGTACAATCTCTGGTCGAACTCCTCAACTCTCGTGACGAAACACTCGCCGCAGAAGCCGCCACAGCCCTCAGCAAGACGCTTTTGGTGTTCGATGCCTTCAATGATGTTTTGCACCTATCAGAGACCAATTCCTACGCCAAACAGGTGATTGATGCGTGGGCGAATGGGGCTTGGTTCATCAATAAACCCAAAGTTCCCGAAAGCATTACCGTTACAGTCTTTAAAGTCCCCGGCGAAACCAACACCGACGACCTTTCCCCCGCCCCTCACGCCACCACCCGCCCGGATATTCCCCTCCACGCCCTCGCCATGTTAGAGTCGCGGATGCCGGAAGGGTTGCAAACCATTGCAGAGTTAAAAGAAAAAGGTCATCCTGTCGCCTATGTCGGCGATGTTGTCGGTACCGGTTCCTCCCGTAAGTCTGCAATGAATTCTCTGTTGTGGTGTATTGGTGACGATATTCCTTTCATTCCCAATAAGCGATCGGGGGGCTATATTTTAGGCGGAAAAATTGCGCCGATTTTCTTCAATACGGGAGAAGACTCCGGGGCATTTCCCATCGAATGCGATGTCACTGCAATGAATACGGGAGATGTTATTACGATTCATCCTTACAAAGGCGAAGTCACCAACGAAGCGGGAGAGGTTATTTCTACCTTTACCCTCCAACCCGAAACCATTCTCGATGAAGTCCGGGCAGGCGGGCGTATTCCCCTCCTCATCGGACGCAGCTTAACGGATAAAACCCGCGAGGCATTGGGTTTAGAACCGACAACGCTTTTTGTTCGTCCCACGCCGCCAGCAGATACGGGCAAGGGCTTTACTTTGGCGCAGAAGATGGTGGGGAAAGCCTGCGGATCGCCGGGAGTTCGTCCCGGAACATCTTGCGAACCGATGATGACCACGGTAGGCTCTCAGGATACCACGGGACCGATGACGCGGGACGAGTTGAAAGAACTGGCGTGCCTCGGTTTCAGTGCGGATCTCACCTTACAAACCTTCTGTCACACCGCCGCCTATCCCAAACCCGTTGACGTGCAAACTCACAAAACCCTACCCGATTTCTTTGCCCATCGGGGGGGCGTAGCCTTGCGTCCGGGAGATGGCATCATTCACTCTTGGTTAAATCGGATGCTATTACCCGATACTGTCGGCACTGGGGGAGATTCTCACACTCGCTTCCCCTTGGGCATTTCCTTCCCCGCCGGATCCGGTTTGGTGGCATTTGCGGCGGCTTTGGGGGTGATGCCGTTGGATATGCCGGAATCGGTTCTGGTTAAGTTTACCGGAGAATTGCAGCCCGGCGTAACCCTGCGGGATATCGTCAATGCTATCCCTTGGGTTGCTATGCAGGACGGGAAACTCACCGTCGGGAAAGAGAACAAAATCAATGTTTTCAACGGGCGCATTATGGAAATGGAAGGATTGCCCGATTTGAAAGTAGAACAGGCGTTTGAACTGACCGATGCAACGGCCGAGCGATCGTGTTCGGGGAGTACCATTAAACTCAGCGAGGAAACTGTAGCGGAATATTTGCGTTCCAATGTGGTGCTGATGAAAAATATGATTGCACGGGGTTATACGGACTCTCGCACCCTGTTGCGTCGCATTGCCAAGATGGAACAATGGCTGGCAAATCCCAGTTTGATGTCTGCGGACGCGGATGCCGAATATGTGGATACGGTTGAGGTAAATTTAAGCGAGATTAAAGAGCCGATTGTAGCCGCACCCAATGACCCGGATAATGTGAAGTTAATGAGTGAATGTGAGGGAGATAAGGTCGATGAGGTGTTTATCGGTTCCTGTATGACCAATATCGGTCATTATCGCGCGGCGGCCAAGATTTTAGAGGGCGCGGGGACGGTGAAAGGTCGCCTCTGGATCTGTCCGCCTACTCGCATGGACGAACAACAGTTACGGGAGGAAGGCGTTTACGGTATCTTTGCGGCTGCGGGGGCAAGGACGGAAATGCCGGGTTGTTCTCTCTGTATGGGCAACCAAGCCCGCGTTGAGGACGGTGTGACAGTTTTTTCAACTTCAACCCGTAATTTTAATAATCGCATGGGTAAGGGCGCTCGCGTCTATCTTGGTTCGGCGGAATTGGCGGCGGTTTGTGCCTTATTGGGTAAAATTCCTACAGTTGAGGAGTATTTATCGATTGTTGCGGAAAAGGTGGATCCCTTTAAGGCGGATTTATACCGCTATCTGAACTTCAATGAAATTGAGAATTTTGAAGATTTCGGACGGGTCATTCCAGTGGAACACATGCCGAAGTTAGAGGAGGCTTTGGTATAGTATAGTTTCAGGGTGAGTCTTCATTGACTCGCCCATTTAATTCATGATTTTGAATGCAATTGATATCAAATCCGCATGATTAATCGTAATTTGGGAGAGAGGGCGCAAGCATTGCGCCCCTACGGTAGATTACTGTGGTAGGGGCGTATCGCATACGCCCTCTTATTTGGGTTAATTAAACGGATTTGATATGATTTTGAATGGCAACGATTAAAGAAAGATGTAGAAGGTGCAAAATTTGAGCGTGCATACGATCGCTTGATTTTACGTTATGAATCATTTAAAAATTGTCTTTTCCCTATTCCCGATCGCCTGTTGCCTCCTGCCGTTATTGCCTGCCGATCGCGCCGAGGCGATTTCTCAGCGCTGTTGGGAGATTCGGCGATCGCGTCAAATTCTGCGGGCGGAAGGATTGGACGATCGCAATTTAGCCATTCTTGAAAGGCGTTACTGTCGTCGCAACCGTCACTCTGTCGAGGAAAGTTCTACCTGTTCCCACCTCACGATTATGGCGCAATTGGCAGGAGTCGCAGAAGGAAACAGCGGTTTAGCGCGAATGGTGGCGGGAGAAGCGCAGATATCTTGTTCGGAATACACAACGCGGCGATCGGGGGTGTGGCGCTATCCTAACGGACAGGTGGTCAAGTTTGGCTCTTTGTGGCAGTATCCCAATGGGCAACAGGTTCGCACCGGACGGGATTGGCGCTATCCTAATGGAGAATATGCCAGTTTTGGATCGGTGTGGAAGTATCCCAACGGGGTCAATGCTAGATTTGGAGGCATTTGGTATACACCCAACGGCGATCGCCTCGATCGCGATCGCTTGCTATCTTGGGGTTGCACCTATGTCAGTCGCGAGGAATGCGATCGCTTTTTACGGGCAATGCAATCGGACGATCGCGATCGCGCTGATGCCGCCCTTGTAGCCCTTGCATGGCAAGCATACCGCAATCAAAGATGAAGAAAAAAGCGATCGTTTACTCTGTCGCCTTACAAAGAACAGTTAAATATCTTGATTTTCTAAAATCATTTCAATATTTCTCGCACCATGAAGAATTCTAATAATATCGAGGATCTCATCATTAAAAAGATAAAAGATTAAATAATTTTCAAAATCTTTAATCGGCCATTTTCGCAAATCTACCAGTGAAGGATTTTGAAGCGGATAAACAGAACCTATTCCCGGCATTATCGCCAATCGCGCGCAGGTTTGGCGCGTCGCATCAAAGAACTTTAATGCCGTATCAAAATTGTAGCGAGCAATATACTCAAAATGTTCGTCAATATCTTGGCTTGCTTGCGGTCTGATGAAAATTTTCTTAGACATTATAACGATTGAGACGATTTCCGGGAGAGTTCAATTCGCTTTGCATCCCACCAATCCTCTGTTGCTTCAATACTGTCTCCACTCTCTAAACCTTCTATCAGGAGTTCTTCGACTCTTGCAATTTTAGCTTGTTCTTGCTGGAGCAAATGCAAAATATAGCGATCGATAGATTCATGATTGCCTCGATCCACTTGTTGATTTAAGAAAGATTGAAGGGCTTTAGGTAGAGCAATGCTAATTGTTGTAGGATTGTCCATCTCTATTTTTATTCAATTCATCTTTTTATTGTAACATTGCGATCGCAATGATGCTGCCTGCATTATCTTGTCACGATCGCGATATCGAAATCAAAGATGAAGAAAAAAGCCTTACGCCGTCAATTTTTACAGCAAAGACGGTCAATGACGCGGGAAAGCTGGCAGGAAAAGAGCGATCGCCTCTGTTCCCAATTACAAAATTTCCCTTTGTTCGCTTCGGCTACTACAATTTTCGCTTATACCAGTTTTCGCCAAGAGCCGGATTTGAGTTCCTTGTTTGCAAAGGAAAATAAACAATGGGGATTGCCTCGATGCGTCGATAAATCTCTCATCTGGCATCGCTGGCAGCCCGATAATGGACTGAAAGCGGGAGCTTATGGCATTTATGAACCCGATGCTAATTTACCCGTCTTAAACGCGAAAACAGTGGATCTAATTCTCGTTCCGGCGGTTTCCTGCGATCGCGCTGGGTATCGTTTGGGGTATGGGGGAGGTTATTACGATCGCATGCTGGCGTTACCAGAATGGCAGGATAAGCTAGCGATCGGGGTTGTGTTTCAATTTGCTCTCGTCGGCGAACTGCCGATAGATCCTTGGGATCGGCGCTTGGATGGCGTTTGTACGGAGGATGAGTGCTTTTTGTTATAGCCGTATGGTTAATGAACTGCGATCGCTTCGGGTCAGCACTCTACTATGAGGTACCTCATAGTTATCGGTGAATGGTTTTGACAAACTGGGTTCTATCCAACCGATAGAGGCGATTTTCTCATGGCGATTCAAACCGAATTACTCGAAGCCAGCTTTGCTTTACTCCAAGAACGCAAAACCAGTTTTACCGATCGCTTTTACACGACATTGTTTGCAGATTACCCAGTTGTCAAACCTTTGTTTGCTCATGTGGATATGAACGAACAGCCCAAAAAGTTATTTGCGTCGCTGGTATTGGTGGTGAACAATTTGACTAAACCCGATGTTCTCACCGATGCACTCAAAGGCTTGGGTACGAGACATATTAAGTATGGGGTTCTCCCAGAACATTATCCAATGGTGGGCAACACATTAATCAAATCAATGGCTGTAGTTCTCGCCGATCGATGGACTGATGAAATTGCAGGCGCATGGACGGAGGCTTACGCAGCGATCGTCGAGATTATGCTAGAAGGGGCAGATTATGCACCAGAAATTCTCGCCCCTTTCAATTCTGCCGATCTCCCCTAGGGTCTCAGGGTGGGTAAGTTCTTTAATTGTTCCACTGTCTTGCGACCCAAACGCCAGTTTTCGACTAACCCGTTGCTAAAAATCAATTGCACCTCTAAAGTTTCCTCTGGAAGTTGCGCGATCGCCGCTTTAACGGGCAGTAAATCGAAGCGAGTTCCCCCCATGCTGCATTCTACGGCCGAGACGCGGATGGTACGAATGCGTTGATTGTACCAGTGTCCCCGCCGATGATAAATCGGCTCCCAAAACGGATCGTAGAATGGATCGGCGATCGGTTCGTAGCGCTCGGGAACGACCTCTACGGTTTGAGCGGGAGTCGCGATCGCCTTTTGTTCTAACGTCACCAGAGGGCGATCGCCAGCCATTAAGATTGCTTTTTCTAGTGTTGCACCCACCAGATCGGGGTTGCGGAAACAATAAAACACCGCCGCTTGCAGGAAATTTTGCTCGGGAATGTCTCCCCAGAAACTATAAAAACCCACATCATTGTAGCGAGCGTTAAAGTCTCGATCTTTTACACCATAACCCGTTATGCTCTCGTCTAAGGTTAGGGAAAAAAGCTGACTGTAGGGAGCTTTGCGAATCGTTGTCAATACGTTCGATTCTAAGGATAAGACTTCTTGCAGCAATTCTGTCTCGATATCGTTTTGGGTATGGGCAGATGCGGACTGGATCGATGCGCCGAGTCCCCAACCCAACAGAGCGATCGCTACTCCCGCTCCCATCTTCCAAGGTTTTAACACTGACAGCATAATCAAAAATTCCTCAACGATTTTATGCGAGAAAAATGGCTGGATGCCCCCTCATTTTCACATCTGCAAAAGACGGATACTCTCGATAACTAAAAGAATTGCCCAAACGATAATACTCAAACCCGTTGCGGCGGCTGCAATATCTTTAACGACTCCAATATGCTCGTTATAGTTCGGTTCCACAAAATCGCACAAAACCTCGATCGCGCTATTATACAATTCGGAAATTAGCATTAGCCCCATCGCTAACAACAGCACGCTAAAGTCTATCCAGTGTCGAAAATAGAAGGTAATTCCTAAAACAGGGATTGACAAAATGACCTTATACGCAACGCTGAAGTCCGTCGCGATCGCAACCTGAAGACCTGACAAAATTACTTTAAATTTTCCGATGGGGCGATAGCCCGACGAACGAAACCGCTTAGACATGGCCGAAGTATCAAGGAGTTATCTCGATTTTACTGAAGGCAGGCAAGAATGGCAGAACGAGAGGCTCAGATTGCAATAATTTAAGATTGTCAACCGCGCGATCGCCGATCGCGCAAGATATGATGGTGATTGAAGACGATGTGTATAATCGTTGGAGGATATAATCATCGTGCAATCTCATTTACCTTCTTACCATGCCATTGCCGACCCTGAAATCGTGGAAAGTTTGGGAAGCAATGCCGAAAGCGGTTTAACGCCCGAGGAAGTCGCTCGCCGCTACGAACAATATGGCTGGAACGAACTGAAATTTAAACCGGGTAAACCTGCATGGTTGCGATTCTTACTGCAATTTAATCAGCCCCTACTCTACATTTTGCTACTGGCGGGAGTCGTGAAAGCGTCTCTGGGGTCTTGGACGAATGCGGGGGTGATTTGGGGTGTGACCCTGATAAACGCCATTATTGGCTATGTCCAAGAAGCGAAAGCAGAAGGGGCGATCGCCTCTCTGGCCAAAGCCGTGACCACTGAAGCGACGGTGGTGCGAGAAGGGCAAACCCTGCGGATTCCTTCGCGAGATTTGGTGCCAGGGGATCTCGTTTTACTGGCATCGGGAGATAAAGTCCCCGCCGACTTGCGTTTGTTAAAAGTTCGCAATTTACAAGTTGATGAATCTGCGCTGACGGGGGAAGCGGTTCCGGTGGATAAATCCCTCCCCGTTTTGGCATCGGATACGCCCTTAGCCGAACGAACAAATATGGCTTACGCGGGGAGTTTTGTCACCTTCGGACAGGGTAGAGGGCTAGTGGTCGCTACGGCAAATGCCACCGAAGTCGGGCAAATTTCTCAATCGATGGAACGTCAAACGAACCTCGCGACCCCCCTCACCCGCAAGTTTGCCAAATTTAGCCACACCCTGCTTTACGCAATCTTAACCCTGGCAACTTTAACTTTTGCTATTGGGGTGGGACAAGGAGAATCTTGGGTTGATATGTTTGAGGCGGCTGTTGCCCTTGCAGTGAGTGCCATTCCTGAAGGTTTGCCGGCGGTGGTAACGATTACTTTGGCGATCGGAGTCAATCGCATGGCGACTCGCAATGCTATTATCCGCAAATTGCCGGCGGTGGAAGCATTGGGCAGTGCGACGACGATCTGTTCCGATAAAACGGGAACTCTCACAGAAAATCAAATGACGGTACAAGCGATTTATTCGGGAGGAGAGCATTATACGGTCAGTGGCGGCGGTTATAGTCCCAAAGGAGATATTGTCGGCAAATCCGGCGATCCTTTTGAAGATGGGTTGCCACCTGCCCTAGAAGGTTGTTTGGTGGCGGGATTGCTTTGTAATGACTCCCAGTTAAAACAAACTGGGGAGGATTGGTCGGTGGTGGGAGATCCCACGGAAGGGGCGTTAATTGTCGCAGGGGCAAAAGCGGGTCTGAGTCAAGCGGGGCTGGCATCTTTGCAACCGCGATTAGATGCGATTCCCTTTGAGTCCCAGTATCAATATATGGCCACGCTCCACGATGGAGAAGAGCGAGGGATTTGCGTTAAGGGATCGGTAGAGGCATTGATGCGCCGTTGTTCCCAAACGATCGACGATCGCGGTCGAGAGATTCCGTTGAATGCTGAGGCGATCGAGGAAGCGGTCGCAATGATGGCAGAACAAGGATTGCGGGTTCTTGCCTTTGCCAAAAAAGCAGTAGATGCCCATCAGCATTCCCTAGACCACGAGGATATCGAAACGGATTTAGTATTTCTGGGCTTGCAGGGGATGATCGACCCGCCGCGACCCGAGGCGATCGCGGCGATTCATTCCTGTCAAACGGCGGGCATTCGCGTCAAGATGATTACGGGGGATCATATTGCGACGGCTCGGGCGATCGCCCAACGCATGGGTATCCAAGCCGCAGGAGAAGCGATACTCCCTACGGGAACGCAAGCGATCGCGTTTGAAGGGCGAGAATTAAGCAAAATGGACGATCTGCAACTGACTCGGGCGGTGACGGAGGGGGCGGTTTTTGCAAGGGTGGCCCCGGCTCAAAAGCTGCAACTCGTGGAAGCCCTCCAGTCTAAGGGGGAAATCGTGGCCATGACGGGGGATGGGGTGAATGATGCTCCCGCCCTCAAACAAGCGGATATTGGCATTGCCATGGGGAAAGGCGGCACCGAAGTGGCTCGGGAGTCTGCCGATATGCTCCTCACTGACGATAACTTTGCCTCCATTGAAGCGGCGGTAGAAGAAGGGCGCACGGTCTATCAAAATCTACGCAAGGCGATCGCGTTTCTCCTGCCCGTGAATGGGGGGGAATCTATGACCATCCTCATCAGTGCGTTACTGGCTCGGGATCTGCCCATCCTCTCCCTGCAAGTGCTGTGGCTGAATATGATCAACTCCGTTACGATGACGGTTCCTCTCGCCTTTGAAGAAAAACCGCGCGGGATCATGCAGGTTCCGCCGCGCAACCCTAACGAACCCTTAATCGTCAAGGCACTTTTGTACCGAATTTTAACGGTTTCCTTGTTCAACTGGATTCTCATTTTTGGCATTTTTGAATGGGCTGAAGTGGCGACAGGAGATATTGCCGTTGCCCGCACCATGGCTATTCAAGCCCTCGTTGCCGCACGGGTCGTCTATCTTCTCAGTGTCAGCGAGTTGGGGAAAAGTGCGATCGCTTATCTGCGAGGGCGAGTCAAATCAATTGCCAATGCACGGATCTTATTAGGGGGGATTGTAGCGGCTATTGCGCTACAAATCGTCTTTAGTCAGTGGGGAGTCATGAATGTTCTCTTTGAAACCGCACCATTAACCTTTAATCAATGGCTGATCTGTTTATTACCGACAATTCCCATGATACCCGTGGCAATCTTGGCTAATCGCATCGATCCTTAGTGAGATAGCAAGGCGATCGCGTTGGGATTGTCCGCCATTGCGATCGCTCTTCAAGAATTGTACTGTTTATGGCAGCAAAGCGATCGCGATTGATGAACGGCGATCGTACAAGAGAGACGCATACAAATCGTCGGGTTCTAAGTCTTCATAATCTGCTAGAATCTCTGCGATTGTCATCCCAGAACTCAGAAGCTCGATCATAAATTCAACGGGATAGCGTAACCCCCGAATGCAGGGTTTTCCGTGGCAAATGTCGGGGTGATGAGTAATTCGTTGTAAAAGAGATTCTGACATTGTTTTGGGTGGGGTTATGGGTATGATAATTATATTATTCTGTTACTTTTTCTCGCTCTCGACGCTCTATTAATTTTCGTATGAATTGCTTTGTTTGTTCGTACAGCGATTCGTCTTCTAGTATCTTGCGATCGTATAGCTCATCTAAACGCTCAGTAAAATCTGCTAGAAGATCGATCATTCTTCCTGATGTTGACCATTTCTTTGTATTTTGTAACAATTCGAAATTTAGGGAGAATTCTTCACTATTAGAAAGTATTTTTAATCCTTGCTCAAATCCATAAATACTGGATTTAGAATTATTAGTAGCTTTCAAAAAATAAGATTCAAATTGTAGTACCTCAATTAAACAAATTGGAATATATATTATATAATCTGGAAAACAATTTTTGATGACTTCTAGTATTGCATTAAGATCAGAAAAACCGGAGGAAATAGCAAAAAACAAGCCAGAGTTAATCATCCATATTGTCCAAAAAAAATGGTTTCCTTGTTCTGGATTTTTGGCTGTTATACATTGCGTCCAAATCTCTATGTCTTTGACATGTTGAGCGCAAATACTCCACATTATATCTCGAATTTTACTTTTGCTTTTTTTAGCATTTAACCAATTAACATCATTCTGTTGAACTGCATAGTCCAGTAAGTCATATAGCAATGTTCTTTTACCATTAATTTGCTTGATTCCAAATTGTGGTATTGCAAAGTTAAAATTTCCTGTATCTTCTTCAGATGATTTGTATATATAATATGAATTAGAGATAATAAAATAGGATGATATAATAGTTTCATCTGAACAAAAATGATATTCATTCTCTAGGAGATTTTGCAACAATCTAAACCGTATTGTAGATGGTATATTTTCATATTGATCATAGAGAATACCATAAGCAAGCTCGTGACTTTTATCTTCATTACATTTATCAATAAAGTCTTCAATATCGGCGACAGATGCGAGACCAGCCCAAAGAAAAATAACAGTATTCCATCGATCGCTATCTCTATTTTCAAAGAGAGTCCAGCGATCTATCCTTCGTCCCGACGCATCTCGCCGATCGCCTTGTACAATCGTTTCTGCAACTAAATATTCTGCAACGCTTTTATGGACGAAATTATAAACTCCGGGTCCGACAATTAACCCCGATCGCTCTCTCAATGTATCTAAAACTTCCCCCGTCGGTAACTCGATCTTCATTTCATCGAGCAATTTTTCGACTAGACTCAATATCTCCTCTTCATCCAGTTGGTCTTTTTCTTGTAAGTGCATCGATAAGGCAAGGCCTTGCAAAATTTTGCGTTTTTGTTCTAGAGAAAGTTGTATGCTAGTTGCGGTCACTTTGCGGCGATCGTCCCACAATCCCAACATTCCTTCAACATAACGCTCATACAGTTTAGAACGTCCGCTAGGAAGGCGACCATCTAAATGATGAACCATCAATAACGTTGATAATAAAAGTGGATTTCCTGTTAATGGTTTGATTGTCGGATCGTTGCGCCATTCTTGTGCAAGTTCATTCGCGTCAATTTCCCGATCGCCATCAACTAATAAAGGTGTATATTGATACCAGCATTGAATATAATCTACAATTCTTGATTCGTCAAAAGGTTCGACCGACCAACTTAACCACTCGTTCCCCAAACTCCCTAAATGTTCCGTTGTTAAAGGTCGAGAAGTCAAAATAATCGGACAAGTCTGCACCGCAATCTGTAATTCTAAAATCCAATCTCGTACCGTATCGCGAGAACAGGGTGCAATTTCATCAAATCCATCTAAAATAAAAATAATTTGCTTCTTGTCGAGCCATTTAGACACGCGATCGCTTGTGATTTCATCTTTTAAAATATCCCCTACTGTCGTCCGAATGAGAGCCTGTAAAGAGGGCAAAGAATTGGCTGTTAAACCACGCAATTCGATGCGAACTCCAATCCCTTCCCAGCGATCGCTCAATACTGTTTCTCGTTGCAACCATTTTGACCAAGTAGATTTTCCCGCACCGGGCCCGCCAATTAAAACTGCTCGATTTCTCCAACCAATAAAGCGATCGAAACTCTCATTTTCTGTCTCAATAATCTCGTTTTTTCGCTGCGCGATCTCCTGATGAACGAGTTGGGGATGTACAAAAAAATTAGCGAATTTTCCGGCAACCGGACGATCTGCCCTCAAACCCGTTAAATCGAGTTCGATCCCAATTTTTTGTGCGACAATACGGCGAGCCTTTCTGAGGGTTTTATCGGCTTGTTGAGAAGATTCTGTCGCTAGTGCATCCACCTTAGCAAAAAGCGATCGCAATTCCTCCACTATCTCATCAAAACGCCGAAAATTTTCTCGCCACGCTTGGCCTTCCCACTCCGTTATCGCCGCCGGAATTTTACACAATAGCGTTGCAATCCGAGGACATAACAGCGCGTAAACTTCTTTTAACCCTTCATCAACGACCACTTCAGGAAAAGGGCGATCTTTATATAAATTCTCAAAAATCTGTTGACCATTCAAAGAACCTTTAAATAACTGTTCTGGATTTTCAGCCAGAGGGCGAAGTTCCTCTACACAGGTTTGAATCAACAATCTTTGCTGATGGTCTGTTATTTTTTCTTGGGAAAGAAAGGGTAAAAGCGGTTTAACAACATCTGCGGTTGCATCGTTAACGCGACTTTCAATTTTACGACGCTGGAAAAAATCTAAAGATTTGTAACCGCTAAACTCAATCGCACTGGCAATAAGACTGCTAATGACACTAAATGCAAACTCGTCTATCCCTGTCATTGGAAATTATCCGTTAATTGAGAAATACGCTTGTATATTTTCTCTGTTATAGCAAAATATACAACAAAATGGCAGCACTCCACAAAGACGAAATACGATCGCATCCACATCTCAACTTCAAACAGCGATCGCACACCTCAGACAAAAACAAAGTTAACGCGATCGAGAAAAAATATCGTTTCTCATTCCTCCCCATACCAATCTTCAGCCGTCAAAAGCGCTTGTTTGCTATGACGAACATAAACAATAAAAACCGTACTCTCTCGAATGACAAAGAGAATACGATAAACATTTTTTCGCTTTCCATAGAGGAGTTGTCGTACTTCCTCGGGAAAAATATTATTTTCAATTGCTAAAGAACAACGCTTAGGCTTTTCTTGCAACGTTGCCAATCGATTCATCAGTCCCCGAAACCAGCGATCGGCGTAGTTTGCATTGCTTTGTTTTAGCCACTCGTAAGCCGCTTCGATTTCAATTTCTGCTTTCCTAGAGATCCGAACTTGAAATACCATGCTTTTGCTGCATTGCTTGTTGAAAATCCTCTAAAGAACGAGTTCGTCCCGCATCGATATCTTCTAACCCCGCTTGAATTCCCGTAATTGTTTCGAGATATTCCATCATATCCAGTATTTTTTGATAGGAAACCGCATCTTGAACGACTAATTCGGCTTTGCCATTGACGGTCAATACAATCGGATTTCCCGTTTGTTTCATCTGTTCGATGAACTCGGATGTATTGCGTTTAAAACTGGACAAAGATTGAATATCGCGACTTAGGTTAAGCATACTCACTAGCTTCACTAAATTTGCATTCAATTTAATGCTATCATATTTTCATCGCCGCGATCGCTCCGACTCTCCCAACCTAAAACGCGATCGCCCCTCACAAAAAACGATTAAATTACTCGAATATATTTTTTGAAGCTAAACTAAACTCTTCTAACAAAGGACTGGTCAAGCGATCGCTGCGATACAATGTCATGACTTTTTTCAATTGTCCCGCTTCACGACGATAAACTTCAAGCGATCGCCGTTCTCGGTCTGCAATCCAGTATTCTAAAACCCCTTGGATTGAGTATAATTTCACTTTAGTCTCATAATCCCGCTTGCGATCGCTGGCAGAACGAGATAAGACTTCAACAACTAATTCCGGTGCGCCTGTCAAATGTCCCGCATCATCAAGAAGGGTATTTAAAGATTCACTGCTTGCCCAAACAACATCGGGAATCACACTATCAGTATCCGAGAAAATAACACTAGGAGCAAAAGCCGCTTGTCCCGAACCTTGATGTTGCGACCAATATCGTAATTCAGCATAAATTGCACCCGCGATATCTTGATGTTTCCAATGCGGCGCTCGGGTCACAAATAATTCTCCCTCAATAATTTCGTAGCGATTTCCATTATCTGGAAAACCTGCCAAATCATCTACTGTCCATCGGACTCGTTCGGTCGTTATTGACATCGTTATCAATTGGGGCTTACCATCCCTACATTATATAAAAATTGGGGAAACAGTATCGCGATCGCAACCTCCTTCTCATTGCAAACAAGATTTGATGCGATCGCCCCAACTCTCTCAACCCAAAACGCGATCGCATTGTTCGAGATGAGGAGAGCAAGGATAGCGGGACTGAGGATCATTAAGTTAGCAGGACTGATTGAGCGAATACGTCCTAGAGTCAGGGACAATCTTGAATAAATATTTTTTTACGATTCTTCGGGCAATCGATGGGTTATAAGGGGGGAAACGTTTTTTAATCAAAAATCGAGTACCTTTCGTCCAGTATATTACCATTCCTTATAAATCCCCAAGTTTGCCGATTTCATCCCCTCAAAATAGTAAAGAAATTTAACCCACAATTATTCTCAGAATTTCCATGACGCTTTCTAAACGACTTCCTCCCTCAGCCTCTAATTTTCTTAAGAAAAATAACCTCTGGTTTGAACGAGCTATGGCAATGCTTGCCCTGCTCAATTTTTTTGTGATTTTATTTGATTATACTTATATTCCCTTGCGCGATTTTTGGTTGCAAGGTCGCGTTTCTTTAATTAGCTTAAAACTGGGAGATTTTGAATACAAATTTCCCGACGAACCCATCGATATTCACGATCTGCCTATTACTCAGTTTTATGATAGTTTTGTCAAAGGCATAGAACCCAACCGCGATACCCAAGAATATCTAATGCAGGTGGATCGATTCGAAGAAGAACTCAATAGCTTTCAGACTCCTCAAGTTGAAGATCTATTAGAAGATTTACGCGATCGCAGTATTGAGATGATCGATACCAACCCGTTTCAAATCGCGAACAAAACCGGAACATTAGAACGAATTAAAAATCTGATGCGCGATCGCGTTCCCGAAGCGAATGGGTCTGCCAAGGCAGCGTTTAGAATCTTTTGGAGTGAAGATTATCTTTCGCGTAATAATGCCTCTGAAGAACTGGAGTTTTTTGAGCGTCGCATTCGTCCCTTAATGGAAACAAACTATTTTCGTCCCATTGGCGAAAACGGTCAGCCTTTTGATAATTTTGGCTTGCTCGATTTTCCTTTTGCCGCTATTTTTCTCCTCGAATTTTTAGCGCGATCGTGGTTTATCAGTCGTCAGCGGAAAGGGGTGAGTTGGGGTGATGCTATGTTGTGGCGCTGGTACGATATTTTATTATTTTTTCCGATTCCCTATTGGTTGAGTCCTCTGCGTTGGCTGCGAATTATTCCTATGACGATTCGCCTTCATCAAGCTAAAATTATTGATATGCAAAAAATCAAAAAGCAAGCCAGTCAGGGGTTTGTTGCCGGAATTGCAGAAGACTTAACAGAAGTCGTCGTAGTGGGGGTTCTCAATCAAGTTCAAACTTCAATCCAAAGAGGAGAATTAACAGACTTATTGGCACAACAAAATACTAATCCCTACGTCGATCTCAACAATACGAATGAGGTTGCAGAAATTACTCGTTTAGTGGTGAATTTAGTTGTTTATAAGGTGTTGCCAGCCGTCCAGAATGATGTTGAATCGCTTTTGCAATATACCATTGGCAAAACTTTGAAAGAAACGCCCGCTTACCAAAGTTTAACAATGTTACCCGGAATGGAAAATGCCGCGACCAATTTAACACACCAAACTATCTCGCAACTTTATGAAGTCATTTACGAACAAATTAAAAAATTAATTGAAGAAGATCCGGAGTTTGATAAACTCATAGAACAATTGGTAGCAACTTTTACCGATTCTATGCAGGTGGAGATTAAAGCCAAGCAAAGTATCGAACGATTGGAGTATTTAATCGTTGCTTTAATTGAAGAAGTTAAAATCAATTACGTCCAACGTCTATCCGAGGAAGATATGGAAGCGTTAATGGATCAAACTCGTGCTCTACGGCAAGTTACTCAGGCCACTTCTCAATAGTTTTTGTTTTCTCTCCTCTTGCTTTGCTCTTCTTGGGAGAGGGTTAGAGGGTGGGTTTATTTGATGTTTGGATTTTCAGCAATTTTAACGGACTAGATCAAAGGACGATCGCGTTAAAATTTGTTGAATAGTTGTTTGAATCGCTGTTGAATCCAGACAACGGGATTACTTTCGTTTTCTTTACTCAATCCGCTTAAATCCACATCGTATAGACTTTCTAGAACTTCCTTGCGGCTTGCAAGTTCTCGAGTAATATCTTCTGCCAGTGTGGGGTAATCTTGCAAGATTTTTTCAAAACCTGCAACATCAATGACAAATAAAACCGTGTTAGCCAGCACTTTTAAAGTACCGGGAGACGGAATGCCCAACATCAAGGGAAGTTCTCCAAAATACATCCCTGCTTCAAAGGTAAATTCCGGTTTTCCTCTCGTATCATCTCCGTGAAATGCACCGATCGCACCCGCAAGTACGATGCAAAATTCTCTCACTATATCGCCTTGTCTGATGACAATCTCGGATTGCTCGAGCTGCTTGCGATATCCCATCTCGATCAGACTTCTCATTTGCAATTCGTTAAAGTGTTGAAAGTAGGAAATCTGCGCTAGGGAAGCACGCAAAGTTTTGGTCGGTTGCGATCGCTCTTCTCTCTTTTTGGGTGAGGGAAGGGACTGGGGCGATCGCAAATTATCGATACTTTCTCCGGGCGATCGCATCCACAAATCCAATTGAGGAAAGGGAATATCGATATTGTTTCGTCGCAGGTAATATTCGACTGTAAAGGTTAAATTGCTCTTGATTTTAGGACGGCGATCGATGCGTTGCGTCCAAGCCCATAACTCGAAGTTGAGGGCGCTATCACCAAAACCGACAAACATGACTTCCGGTCGGGGAGTCGAGAGAATTTCCGGGAGAGAGTAGGCCGCTTCGAGCAACGTTTCGGTGACGAGGACGGGATCGCTACCATAAGCAACGCCGACTTCAATGGCAATCCGACCTTCAAAATTGCGATAGCTCCAATTCTTGATTCGTTCTTCGGCAATTTGCGAATTGGGAATCACCACTTCTGAACCTTCTAATCTGCGAATAACGGTAGAACGAATAGAAATCTCTTCGATATAACCCTCAACATTATCAAATTCAATAAAATCCCCTACCCGCAACTTGCGTTCGATTAAAATTGTCAGCCCACTGAGTAAATTTCTGATAATATCTTGCAAGCTAAAACCAATCCCGACACCCAAGCCGCCAACAATAACCGCTAGAGAAGAAAGATTGACACCCGTTGCAGACAAGATGAGCAAATAACCGAATCCTCCTAAACACAAACTGGTCAGGGTTGCGATCGTTTCTCGATTTCCACCATCGATTCCCAATCTGACCAAAAGTTGATGTTTGAGAAAACCTTTAATGAGGCGAGCAACAAGGCTCACAATCAAAAATGCGCCGAATAGTTGAACGATCCAGAGCAGCGACACGGGTTGACCTCCAAGCTCAAACAGGGAGGTTTTGAATATTTGGATCAAACGTTCGATCATATCGAGCTATGGGGTTGCGATCGCTAAAGGGTTGGCCTTACGATCTTCAGGAGACAAAATATACTCGCTTCGTGCTTCATAATTGGCATTCTTCAACGCCGTTACCGCAATATTATCATTCTGAACCCAGAATTTTCGGTCTAGGCGCACGAGTTTGCTATCTTGTCCCCTCCCAATGCGGGCGACAACAGGAATTTTTGCGCCGTCTGCCTTGTTTCCTGCGTGTTTTTGGAGAATATCTTTCAATTGTGCTTGAACGCGGCGATCTCGTGCCTCTTGGATAGTTAATTCGACCATCACCATTTTCACTTCTTCAACGGGTTCGACGGACTCGACAATGAATTGAACTTTATCATCTTTTTTGTCCGCATTTCCCCAAAAAATCAACCGCGCATCGTCCTCTAAATATTCTTCAATTTCCCCAAATGCACTCGGAAATACAACCCCTTCCACTTGTCCGCTCAAATCTTCGAGTTGTAGGAATGCCATCGGGTCGCCTTTCTTGGTCATGATTTTTTTGACCGAGGCAATCAAAGCGATCGCGCTGATTTTTTGCCGTTTTTTAAAATCTCCCAGATTAGACAAGCTGGCAGGAGAAATAATATCAAGGGCGTGCTTAATCGTATTTAACGGGTTTTCAGAAACATAGAACCCTAAAATTTCTTTCTCTTTTTTGAGTTTGTCTTGGGTTGATAAATCTTCTACTTTAGGCAGTAACGGTGCCGTATCAAAACTCTGGGTTTCTCCATTCTCTCCTGTTCCTCCCCCAAGCATATCAAAGAGATTCATCTGACCGCTATTACGTTCTTTTGCACGTTGTTGCGCCCAACTAATGACAGAATCGAGGTATTGTACGAGTTGATGACGATTATCGTGCATTTTGTCAAATGCACCGCAATAAATTAACGTTTCTAGAGTCCGTCGATTGACTGTCCGCAGATCGACTTTGCTGCAAAAATCCGAAAAAGAGTTAAACTGTCCGTCATTTTCTCGACGTGCTGCGAGAATGCTTTCAATTGCCCCCTCTCCCAATTGAGGCACTGCTGACAAACCGAATAAAATCTTCTGGCCGACGGGGGTAAAATCAATATTAGACCGATTAATATCGGGGGGTTCGACATTAATACCCATCTTGACGCATTTTGCAATATAACTTTTAACTTTATCTTTATTGCCGCTATTTCCTGTTAACAATGCAGCCATATATTCGGCAGGATAATTTGCTTTTAAATAGGCAGTCTGATAGGTGACGTAAGCATAAGCGGTAGAGTGGGATTTATTAAAACAATTAGAGGCAACTAAGCCACTTTCTAATAAAAAATTATGATCCCGTTCTACACCAATATCATAGACGGGTTGGAAGCCGAGGGATGTACGTTTAATAATTTTGACCATATTAGTTATTAGTTGTTGGTTGCTGCTCTTATTCTCCCCCTCTTAGGAGGGGGTTGGGGGGTGGGTTAGGATTTGGGTGGGTCTGAGTTGAGCGATCGCATTACATAATTTCCTTCAAATGAGAAAGATCGACAGAGCCGAAATGAATGCTAAAAGCAAGATGTACATTTTCCATGGATTTAACCAACCAAGGCACGCCCTCTTCCGTAGACGCTTCGTAATGATTGAACAAAATGGAAAAGCGTTTTTCGAGATGGGGCTTGACTTGATTGCAGAGCAGGGTGATTTTTAAGAGTAAAATAACCGTTGACGTTGGCCCCAAATTGGTCACTAAATCGACAAAAATATAATGATCGGGACGTTGGGGACTTTCGACAACTAAAAAATTCAATAAATGACTGGACGTTCGCAATAAAAGCGTATTATTGGGTCGTTTAAAATCATAACGAGAGAGGGTATTTTTTAAACGATCGTAAAGTTTTTCATTAAACTTTTGATTGCCGTATCGGGGATCCACCGAAGCCGTGAGATACTCGTAAAGATCGTCCTTGAAATTACGGTACGAGGAAGCCTGTAAGCTGTGGGTAAGGAAGTTTTTCGCCAGATCGCGATGGGTGCGATCTCCTTCAATGCGTCCGGCAAATTGACGAACCGCCGCCCCTAATTCCCGACTGCTTAACAATGTCGGATTTTTGACGGGTTGGATAATGCGACTGCCTTTCCCATTCTGATTCCCGTTCCTATTGCCCTCCTTCGCTTTGCGGACTTGATAGGTGACATAGTGAGAGAGATCGAATTCAAACTGCTGTTGCAAGCGATCGCGAATCTGTCGCACGGTCTGTTGGTGTTCGTAGCTGCTATCGTGGGAAAGCAAGCAATGTTCGTGGAGGTAGGGATAGCGGTTGATCAGCGTCCCGACGAGATTGCCTTCCCCATTGCGATCGTGCAGGGGGCGCAATTTACCCCGATCTTCGATCGTATTGTCAATGACTCGCGCTAATCGTTGCAGGGTTAAAAATTGCTCGGTTTCGCGAAAGTCTCGTACTAATTGCCGTAAGCGACGGGCACCCCGCGCTTGCACCGTCCCGACCGGGGGAATATAGCGGAAGAGTTCCACTAAATCGACAATTGCCCAACGGTTGTGGGATTGGGTCTGCCAGCGATTAATGAGAATATGACAGCAGCGATTGAGCAGAAACGGAAAAGTTTCTTCGGCGGTTTTCTCTCGGGCGATCGCTTCTAGAGCAATGCGAACTTCGATCGGATCGTAGTCGCGTCCCCCGATAAACAAGCGCCGAAAGCGTGCGATCGTTTCTTCAGGGGTTTCCATCTGCACGCAGTAAAGAAGGTGATCGTACAGGGATTGCTCTTCGTTGGGAGTTTGTCTGAGAGGGGAGTTTGTCAAGGTTAGCACGGGTTTTCAGCCCTCCAAACATTTTAAAATTGGGGCTGTTGACATTTCACTAAGGGACAAATGGAAATGAGCGAGGAAGCTCGATTGAGATTGAGGGATAGATGCGCGAACGGGCTGACCTGAAGAAAGATATTCCAAATGGAGTGCCACTCAAATCTCTACTCTATAGTTTTATGATACCTTGCCCGCTTTTTATGCGCTTTCGCTAAATTCACGGAAACTTCATGGAACTTTAAGAGAATTTGCTTGACATTTACGTACTTATCGCCCTAAAGTTTTGCACGAATTCTTTGCTAACCTCCTTCTATGCCTTTTTCTGCCTCTATTTCCCACTTACCGGAAATTCTCGGGATTGCTGCTCCCGTTGCGCCAATTTCCCCATCGTCAACGATCGCGGGAATTAATACCGACACCCGCACGCTGCAACCCGGAGAGGTATTTTTGGCATTGCAGGGGGAAACCTTTGACGGTCATCGTTTTTTAGAAGCAGCAGTCGAGAAAGGTGCAAAGGCACTCATTATTTCCCGACCTCCCGATCGCCCTCTCCCGGATGCGATTCCACAATTTTTAGTCAAGGATACATTACGCGCCTATCAAAAGATCGGCAATTGGTGGCGCGATCGATTTGATATTCCTATCATTGGGATTACTGGATCTGTCGGTAAAACGACAACAAAAGAACTGATTTCGGCAGTATTAGGGACGAAGGGAAAGGTTCTCAAAACCCAGAAGAATTATAACAATGAAATTGGCGTGCCGAAAACGCTTTTGGAATTGTCAGAAAATGACGATTATGCAGTCATCGAAATGGCAATGCGGGGTACGGGACAAATTGCCGAGTTAACGGAAATTGCCCGGCCGACAATTGGCATCATTACCAATGTGGGAACGGCACATATCGGTCTATTGGGGTCGCGGGAAGCAATCGCCCGGGCTAAATGCGAATTATTAGCAACAATGCCGAAGGATAGCATTGCGATTTTAAATGCCGATAACGAGTTATTGATGAAAACGGCGGCGGAAGTGTGGCAGGGAGAAACGATCTCCTATGGCTTAGAGAAGGGGGATTTACGGGGAGAAATGCGCGATCGCCAAACTTTACGAGTAGAAGGACAAGATTTTCCCTTACCCCTTTTAGGCAGTCATAACGCCTCGAATTATTTGGCAGCACTAGCAGTCGCAAAGGTGCTCGAGGTAGACTGGCAACCTCTTCGATCGGGTCTATCGGTAGAACTGCCGAAAGGTCGCGCCAAACGTTACGACCTTAAAGGGAATGTTACCCTATTAGACGAGACTTACAATGCGGGTTTTGAGTCGATGGTAGCGGCATTAAAGCTATTAAAAGAAACGCCCGCCCAACGTCATATCGCTGTTTTAGGAACGATGAAAGAATTGGGGGAAAAGTCGGCAGAATTGCATCAAAAAGTGGGAGAAACTGCCAAAGAATTAGGTTTAGATCGGGTCATTATTTTAACCGACGATCGCCAAGCTGAAGCGATCGCGATCGGTTCTCAAGGCATTCCAACAGTTTGCGTGACAACTCACGATGAAGTGGTTTCTGTATTGAGAGAAGATGTGCGATCGGGTGATTGCCTGCTCTTTAAAGCCTCCAATTCTGTCGGATTAAGCCGCGTTGTCGAACAGTTTAAAGCGGAGTGGAAAGCGGAATTTAATAAAAAGAATGAATCTTAGTTTTCGCTCTTGAACAAAAGAATATATATATTGTATAATATTGGAAATACTCAAAATATTATCAAGATTTTATCTTTTCAATCATGCAAGATGGTTCTATACAACTTTATGTTGAAGCTCAAAAGGATGTTCGGCTTGTTTCATCTCTGCTACTTGCTGCTGAATATCCTCTAGATCGAATAAACTTCCAAGTAGTTAAAGGGATTGATAAACTCAAAGGTTTTTTAAGCGATCTACCTGAAGGCATAGAAAATAGTTGTGCAGTTTTAAGAAACTGTAGAGATACGAGTGTGCCAGATGCAGTTGAAAAGATTAAGAAGAAATTAGGCCAGCCTCCAGTTAAAGTTTTCTGCGCTATTCCTGAAATAGAGGCATGGTTATTTGCAGATGAAATTACTGCTAAAAAGTATGCAAGGGAGCAATTTGGTAAAGAAGTTATTCCAACTTTGCCATTGCCAGATAAAATACAACAACCTGCAGTTCATGCGGAATCTGTATTTGGAAAATTTGATAAAAAAAGAAACTCTTGGAGTTTTTTACAGTATATTGATATAAAGCGAGCATCTGGAAGATCTCCTTCATTGAGATATTTTTTAGAAGGCATCAATCAAATGTTTTCCGTGCAACCAACTTCTGAATTAAGAAGTGTGTCTCGCAATATCAGTCTAGATGTTTTTTCTGGATTAATTGGTGAAGTCATTCCCAGTGATACAATAATCTGGAAAATAGCAAATGGAGATACATTTACTGCTTTGCAACTTCGCCAGGAAATTGAACAAGGAACAGAAATCGGTCAGCAATATGCTTCAGATGTTCTCCGTGTAGCGCGAGATTTTCTTAAAAGAAAAGCAAAATAAAAAATTATAATGATTGTTTTTGTTCCCGGATACGATCCATCAACTTACGCTAACCTCAAAATTGCACGATTACTTAATCCATCTAATTGTATATTATTATTTGAGAACAAAGCAACTAGAGAAGAATTGGTGAACATTTTAGAAATTTCTAAATTCCCCTTATTTGTTATGTCTCATGGAATTTCTAATGCTTTTAAGGCGCAGCCAGATCCAAAACCTACCAATCGGAAAGAGGTTCAAACACTAAACCAGGAGAATATTGCTTTCTCAAATATGGATGTAACATTATTAAAACAACGTACTGTTTATGCTTTTGCTTGTAATACAGCACAAGAATTAGGGGAAGTTGCCGCAAATTTTGGTAGTATTTGGTGGGGATACTCAGATACTGTCCCTTGTCCTTTTGATAATCCAAATCCTGAAGTTACTACCATTTTTGTAGACATTTTCGACTTTATTAAAGATAATTTTACTGATCCAGTTTCCTCAGAAGATATTCAAATATTTTTAGATAAACTTAAGATAAAATGTGAAAATTCAGCCGAACAAATCGATCTCATTGATGCACAGGAAGAATTCGACGATATTCTTGCAATTTACGCCACTTTAATACAAATTTGGGATAGGTTGCGAGTTTGGCTTCCCGGACAGGAACAACCAGAACAACATCCTCATTCTTCTAGTCCTTCTTTATCTTGGAAAATTGCTACACGACGAGTTTAAGATGAATCAGAACAGGTAAGTTTAGAATGTGTTGACTCATAATCACATTGAGCAAGCTCTCAAATTTTGATTCAATTATATGAGTATCAGAAACCGCCAATAAAAATATAAGCGTGAACCACTGAAGCAATGACACTGAGAAAAGAAGCAGCAAGTAACGCGATCGCAGCGATTAAATGAAAGTGACCTTCTCGTTTGTGGGGATTGAACCAAGGTAACTTCGTAACGAGATAGCCTCCCAGAAAGCCGCCAAAATGTCCCCAATTATCAACCCGGGGAACTAATAATCCATAAACAAAACCGATTAAAGCATAAGCCAAACCTGCTTGGCGAATAGCCGGATCTTTCATTGTTTGTCCGTAGGAAAGCATCGCCCCAAATAATCCAAAAACCCCCCCGGATGCTCCGATCGCAAACTCAGCCCCTTGGAAAATGGAGGGTAAAGGAAGCAAACCCGTCCCCGCTAAACTGGTCAGCACAGAACCTGTCACCGCCGCCACAATGTAAAGAATCGTTAAACGTCCCGCACCGTAAAATTTAGCCACACTGGGGGCGAGATGGCGAATCCACAGTAAATTAAAGAGAATATGCAGTAAGCTGCCATGCAGCCAAGCAGAACTCAACACCGTCCACCAACGACCGAGGGCAAAAACTGGAATCGCTCCCGTAGAACCTAAAATAAAGGTACTGCGTCCGCTCGGGGATAAAAAATTACCGAAGGCACCGATCCCCGTCCCACCTCCCCCAAAACCGATCGCCGTGGGATCCATCGCCAGAGAAGCCACGTAGAGTGCGATACAACCCCACGTAATTATCGGAATAACGCCAAAATCGTTGCCCAAGCGCTGCAAACTGCGACGATAGCCCCAAATTCCGGGGTTGTGTCGCCCGCAGTGAGGACAAATCTTGGCAGTCACGGAAACAATTTTATTGCAAGAGGGACAGCTAACCGAACCCTCGGTCTGGCGTTCGAACATCAACTTCAATACTGGGGTATAGTTGCTATCTTAACGCGGGTTAGAGAAAGGAAGCGCTTGTTGTTTCTGCCGTTGCGATCGCATTCTTCGCCGTTGCCTGTTTTTCAGGAGAATTTGCCCGTATCGCCGCGATCGCGTTAGGGATAAGTTCGGAAATCTCAGGCGCAATAAGTGCTGAATATATTGGAGATATTGAGCGATCGTCACTTTACTTTCTCCTTCGCTGCGTTCTTGGAAAATATAGCCCACCTCTTCAATGCGATCGAAGTTGCCGCGCCCGAGAACTTCAATTAAAATTTTGTAGCCTGTCGGTTTCATTTCTGTGCCTTGAATAGCACGGCGATGCAGGAGAAAATAGCCGCTTAAAGGATCGCTAACGCGCCCTACCACCCGAGGTAACAGGATCGTTCCCAAGAGTTGAGCGCCGCGAGAGAGGATACGACGGGCTAAACTCCACTCGCTCACTCCTCCTCCTTCCACGTGGCGACTGGCAACAGCAATATCTGCCCCGCACTCCATTTTTGCATACAGTTGCAGGAGCGCTTCTGGAGGATGTTGCAAGTCAGCATCGATCGCCCCTAATATATCCCCTCTCGCCACCTGCCAGCCTCGAATCACTGCGGTTGAGAGTCCTTTTTCGGTTTTGCGGCGCATGACTCTAACTTGGGGATAGGATTTAGCTACATCTAATGCTACTTCCCACGTCCGATCCGGACTGTTATCGTCAACGATAATTAACTCGTAGCGATCGCGAATTTTTTTATCCAATAAGTGAGTCAGTCGTTCGACAATCGTTGGAATATTTTGGCTTTCTTTGTAGGTGGGAATAATTAAGGAAAATTCGATTTTTCCTTGTTGGGGAGGCAAAGCAGGCACACCCGTAACGAGCAGTCGTCCGGTGGGAACTCTAAGGAGAGGTGGATGCATCCGAATGATATTTTCTTATAGTGGTAATTATTGCACCCCAGAATACCATAGATATTTCTTTTGACAACCCCTATTCTTGCTCTTTTATATTAATAATTTCAATGATATTATTTCCCGATCGCAATTCCAGCAATATGAGGACTAACAATCGGAAAAGAGAGAGTAAATTCTTGAGATTTTATGAAATCAAACCCACTATTAGCGATCGCCTCTCCTGTTTCTCGGTTGACGTGACAATTATCAAACATCAGTTGCCAGATGGGTTTACAGCTATCTTGTAGGATTTTCGTTTTCGTCCCCGATCTTGCGGCAATATGTTCGATAAAAATAAACTTACCGCCCGGTTTGAGAATGCGGAGAATTTCTTTTAAACTGGTTTGTAAATGATTGACAGAACAGAGAACGTGAGTGCCAATGACGATATCGATACAATGATTATCAACGGGAATGGTTTCTGCAAACCCTTGATAAATATTGCTTTCTCTCAAGCTGACTTTTTCTGCTTCTTGTTTTAAATAAGGGTGCATGAAAGGATTGGGTTCGATGCCAATCCAATGAATATTTTTAGGATAATAACATAAGTTTGACCCCGCACCGGGGCCAATTTCTAAAATCGTTTCTCCTTCTGCAATTTCTGCAAATAACTGTTGCTTGAGGTCGGCGAGGGTAGCACAATTGGGATAGTTTTTTAGGGAAATTCCGCGATCGCTCTCAATCCCGGTTTTCGACATTCCCCAAGCAAACAGGCGTTTTTGCATTTGCGCGACGGGACGATGGAGTTTCATGGGTTAAACAAAAAGAAAATACTGAGGATATTGTCCCATAACCCACGCCGAAGCAAACAGTAATATTGCCAATCCAAAAGTTGCCCAAGCGACGGTTTGTTTGCCCCACGGAAGCTCAAAATATTTTTCAATGACGTACATGAAGAAAAACGTGCCGCCAATGCCTTGTAATTGAGGAATTTGCCCCACTGCTCCCAAATAAAGCGCTATTAACCCCGATGCGATGGTTACAGGTTGTAAAATGGCATATTCTTTTTTGCGATCGCTATACCATTTGGACGACCAAATTAACAAGCCGAGAAAATAAACAAAAGTACCGACAAAGAGAATACCGGGAGCAAAGATTGCTAAATATGGAAGGTAAAAATGGGTAAGGCGAAGGGTAACATAAAAGCTCAGAAGTAATAAAGAAGATAGAGTCGCTCTGGGTAAAACAGAACGTTTCGTAAATACAAAAGAATAGACACCGGGAATCACAACAATGGCGAATCCTAAATATGCTTCTAGGGCGATCGCGCTAATAAAGCCGATAACCAAACTTTGATGGAGAATTGCGATCGCACTCCAAACGAAGAAAATCAACAAACATCCCAAAGAATAGGGATCGGTTCGCAGTTTTTCGTACAATTTTTTAGCAAATTTAGGGTGTAAGTAATAGGAAAAACCCAACGCGCCGATAAAACTCAAGCATCCCGGCAAAGCGATATATTCTCCGAGGGAAGAATGTAGATAATAACTGCCGATCGTTGCACTCGCACAAGCCAAATAAGCGGCAATTTCGTAAGCGATCGCGGGAATAGCTCTCAATAAGGGCAGTAAATAGAGTTGTGCTAACCACCCCAAAGAACTCACTAACAAAATACTGGAAAAGATCCAAATGACATTGGATAGAGTAAAGACTCCTCGTACTCGCTGTAAAAGTTTGGTTGCACTGCGATCGGGTTGAATTTGATAATAGTTTCGTTGTTGCTTGGCGATCGCAGGTTTTAAGATTTGCCGAGCTTCTAAGTCTTTAACAATTTCTAGGCGATGTTGCAAAGGAACAGTTTCGATCGCTTGATTCATATTCTCAGCTAAAGCGGTGCCGCTAAGCCAGAATTGCAAGCAAAAAAGCAGGGCGATCGCGCAACAAAATTTTTCAATCTCATTGGCATAAGATCGATGTGTTTTTCTTAAGTTTTTCATCGGTCGCTTTCCTCTCAGACCTTTGTTTCTATGATGAAGGCGATCGCGTTTAACCCATCCAGAAAGCGACCAATTTTTCAATTGTCCGAGTGTGGAAAGGGTAGGATTTGGGTGGAGGAATGGCGGAAACTATTGCCAAGGAATCGAACCCGCAGGACAATCTAATGCTTTATCCGCGATCGGTTCTGTGGGTAATTTAGGGGCAGCTTGGGACGGTTTTTCGGTCTGGCACATATTCACAACTGCTTCGTAATTTTCTCCTGTTTTCTTACCGTAAACAATGCCCGCATAACTCCGTAAATTGTCTTTCTTCGCCGTTGCCGTCATGATTACGCTATGGGTGGGATCGCCGTGGGAAAGCATGGCAAATTTATAATCGGGGGTATCCAACTTAAAATCGATTGCGAGTTCTTTGAGAGAGGCAGTTAATTCACCATTGGTTTTATAATAAGCTTCTTGACCTCGGGCGACCGTTTGAATATAGAATTGAGCTTGTTGTTCTCCATCCAATTTGGGAATTTGCAAGCTGACTTGACAACCGACCAAAACAAGAGGACTCAAACAGAGGAGGAGTTTGCTCCCATTTGCTAATGTTTGCCAAATAGATTGTTTTCGATGAGAGGCGATCGCGCGCTGACAAGCCATTTGCTGGTAAAGTTTCATTATCTTTAACAATGAAGTGATAGAACTTTCTACAATAGTTTTAGCGAACATTCCGAACATTGTTCTCCCAACCCAAACATGACCGAATTGGATGCAGATTCCCAAAGTCGCGATCGCCGCTTTAGCATTGTACGGGTGGCAAAAAACCGCTTGCAGAAACTTTTCCCCGTCGATCGCGCGGCGCAAAAAATAGTAGATTTGTTCAGCGTCAGCGACGATCGCATTGCTGAAATTTTAGCCGAGGTGCGATCGCGCCTACCCACCACAGAAGCGTTGTTAATGGGCAAACCCCAAGCGGGAAAAAGTTCCATCGTGCGAGGACTGACGGGGGTTTCGGCGGAAATTATTGGGCAAGGGTTTCGCCCCCATACCCAAAACACGGAACGGTATGCCTATCCCTCGGAGGATTTACCCTTGTTGATTTTTACCGATACGGTCGGGTTGGGGGATATCGGACAGGATACCGATGCGATCGTGGCGGAATTACTGGCAGATTTGCAACAGGACAACCGCCACGCGAAAATTCTTATTTTAACGGTGAAAATTAATGATTTTGCGATCGCAACGTTAAAAGAGATTACTAAAAAATTGCGTCAAAAGTACCCTCACATTCCCTGTTTGCTGACGGTGACTTGCTTGCACGAGGTTTATCCTACCGATCTGGCCGATCATCCCCTCTATCCACCGAATTTAGAGACTTGCGATCGCCCTTATTCTGCCCTGAAAGAGGCTTTTGCTGGGTTGTGCGATCGCGCCGTGCCGATCGACTTTACTCTAGAAGAAGACGGCTATACGCCCGTTTTTTACGGCTTGGAGGCGTTGCGAGATGCCCTCGGGAACTTGTTACCGGAAGCGGAAGCCCGCGCTATCTATCAGCTACTAGATGGGACGGAGGGGAAAGCATTGGGGGACTTATATCGGGATGTGGGACGGCGTTACGCGACGGCATTTGCGGCGATCGCCGGGACTTTGGCGGCGGTGCCTCTGCCCTTTGCAACCATGCCCGTTTTAACCGCATTACAAGTATCGATGGTAGGGGTTTTAGGGAAATTGTACGGGCAAATTCTCACTCCTTCCCAAGCGGGAGGTATTGTCAGCGCGATCGCGGGGGGATTCTTGGCGCAGGCGATCGGACGGGAATTAATCAAATTCGTCCCGGGTTTTGGTAGTATTATTGCCGCATCTTGGGCGGCAGCGTATACTTTTGCTTTAGGGGAGGGAGCTTGCGCGTATTTCGGCGATTTAATGGGGGGAAAGAAACCCGATCCCGAACGCATCCAAGAGGTGATGGGAGAGTCCTTTCAGAAGGCAAAAGACCGCTTTTCGAGGAAAAACAAGCCATGAATCATGCAATCTTAAAACTGGTTGGGGTTGGTGCGATCGCCGCGATCGTTCTTAGTCCGCCCTCTGCTTTGGCCAATGCTGAATTTGACGAGGCATCTTGCACCTATCGCGGTAAAAAACTGGCGGGCAAAGTACAAATTGTCGAGCATTTTCCCGATTTAAAAGTCGAGGTCGTCACCTCATTTCCCGATCTGAAAGTGAAAACCGTGACCTCATTTCCCGATGATTGTGGAGAGTGGCAATTTGTGGAAAATTTCCCCGATTTTAAAATCAAATTTGTAGAAAGTTTTCCCGATCTTAAAATTAAATTTGTCGAGTCCTTTCCGGGAGTCGATTAATGTTTTGAGATGCACCCAAAGTTTTTAATTCAAGCATCAGGTTTTCTGCGAGATAGGGAAGCGATCGCAAATTGACCAACTAATATTTAATCTGAAAAACTTGTATCTCTCCTTCCTCAAAAACCAACTGAAAATCTTGAGGAGATTCTCGCACCCATTGTAAAAAAGTGGGTGAATAATGACGCTGAGTATGAGCATAAGTATCGTACCAATGACCGCTTACCCTACCCACCCAACTCGTGACTTGCTTTTTCGGTAGATAGATCAGAATATAACAAACTTGTTTTTCTCGTAGTAACTGAACGAATTGCGGATAATCAATATTATTATCTAACTGCATGGAGATTCCTAACGGGACGGCATACTGGCTGAATTCGTTATCCCAGCGATGGGTATTTACATCAAAATATCCTGTTCCGGACAAATAAGTATTGACATAAGGATCGCTTAAAATATAACGATAAATGGGAAATATATTCGGATCGGCATTACGATGGTACTTACATTTATTCTCTGCATTTTCTCTCAGGTAGTGAATTACTGATTTTAAATCCGAACCATCTAAAACAGGGGGGATTTTTAACCAACTATGAATCATTTTTCCATAAATTGGATCTTGGGGTATGAACGAGACCAAAATCAATAAAACAAGAAAAATATATTGAATATAGTGAGAGACTTTTTTTGCTAATAAAGAAATTTTGGAAAAAAAATGTTCCAATCGATCGGATAAACGATAGAGTAAAAAAACTGGCTGCATCCAGAATAAACAACCGTAGATTAAACGATGAAACTGTTCTGCTGTTATAATGTGACGTAAGGCTTCAAGGATTAGTGGATTACTGAAAACAAGAAAGGGGAAAAGTGTTAATCCTGCCATAATATCCACTTTTCTAGAAGGTTTTTCAAACAGCAAAAAAAATAGAGTTGCAACGATTATCAGCCAACCCACGAGACCGATCGCGCGGCTGAGGGGAATATAACGCATAACATACATTTTCCAACCGAAAAGTGTTTCAATATTAAAGAGGTATAAACTTTGATACTCCAAATCAAGATTTTTGGCGAAAGGTTCGCGCAGAAAGCACAGGAGAATTGCAACAAAAAGACCTAAAGCGATCGCGCCTACTAAAACCCGTCGAAATTTTGGTTTTAGGCTACGATAGCGAAAGATAACTAAAGTCGTTGCGATCGCAGCAATTGCCGTAACCTGAAATAAAGTCGATTGTTCGTGATTATCCCAAGTCAACCACAGGAGAGGAGGTAAAAACAGTAAGTAACGCCATTGTTCTTTTAAAAAGAGTGCAATAATTAAAATTAAAGTTTCCAGATAAATGATATAAGCCAGCATCGGACCGGAAAAGACGCTGTAACGATAAAAACTAATCGCGTCATAGCCAAAGTAACCTAGAGACATCAAACCCGCAAGCAAACTCATGGGGATATTATGAGTAATCAGTCTGGCAATGCGAATGATTTCCCATAAGAGCATTTCTTGAGTTATTGCCGAAACCAAAGATAGTCCCAATCGCTTCCCATAACTTAAAGCCGATGGTTGCAAAAGCCAATGCTCGTAAAATGTCGCAAAAGTCACGTAGCGATTATCAATTTTATAGTTTAAAAAACGAGCTTTTTCCCAGGCTTGAATGCGATAGAAATAATCGACCGCATCCGATGGATGTTCTAAATAAGGACCGATATAAATCATCGCCGTCAGGAAACAGAGGAGAAATGAGATCGTCCACCCGTCGAGGGGTAAATCTTGCCCGCGTTGTTGCCAAAGCGATCGCTGCGGTTGCAATCTCCACCAAACTCCCCCCGCGATCGCGGTGCTAAAAGCGATCGCGGCAAACAGCATTCGGATAGGTTCGACGGGTACACCCAAATGACGACCGATAATATAGATGAAAAAATAAAGACACCATCCCCAAGCAAACACGGGTAGGAAGCGCGACTCGAACCCAGAATACTTGAGAATACATTGGTTAACCCAATGATTGATAACGAGAAGGGAAAAGAAAAAGGCAAAGAATTGTAAAAAGAAAACAAGCATAATTGACAGTAAAGAGGCAACTATAATGCGTTTTCGTACACTTGACAAACAGAGAAATTTTGGCTACAAAGTACGAGGGTTATTTCTCCACAATACCCCAGCATAGATTCCAGACGGTTTTCCGTGATGCGGATCGCTTATCGAGGGGCAATAGGATCGCTGAAAATCCTGCCTCATCTCACTCGCACGACGGAGGAAGATCGCTGAACCGTTCGGCAAATCGCGAGATATTAAATCTTGTGAGGAATTGAGGAACGGATTATGAATAAGCCCCTGAACAACCCTATCGCTCGTACTTTCGCCGCTACTTTTGCTGCTTTGAACGTTGCTTTGACCTTGGCAACTCCCGCGATCGCAATTGAAACAGTCTCCGAAACCCTCCAAAATTCGGAAGTCAGTCGCAATGCACCCATAACTTTCTCGGAAGGCGTTCATCTGTACGGCGAATCAATAAACCCTAACACAATTGGTAAATCTTACGCGATTCTCAATGTTGAAGCCGGACAAATCGTCGGCGCATTTTATCAGCCTCGTTCCTCTTTTGACTGCTTCCGAGGACAAACCCAAGACGGACAATTGGTATTGAACGTGACGGATAGCTACACGGGAGAAACCTTCCCTTATGCGATTAACATCGAAGATGCCTCGTTACTGGCTTCTCTGGGGGATATTCCCATCGCTCGACCCGGTTTAGAAGGATTTCACCAGATTGAGGAAATTAGCGATCGCGATCGCGAACTCCTACAAATCTGCCAAGCACAATAAAGGAATAGAAGCAAGATGAATTTGAAGGGAAACGATCGTGTTGTAGGAGATATTCTTGCCAATGCCAAAACAATCGCCGTTGTCGGCCATTCTAACAAGCGCGATCGTCCCAGCTACCGTATTGCTCAATTCTTACGGGAGAAGGGCTATACCGTGTATCCCGTCAACCCGACTTTGACAGAAATCGAAGGGATGCAGTGTTACTCTTCTTTGAAAGAGATTCCCACAGCGATCGATATTGTCAATATTTTTCGGCGTTCTGAATTTTTGCCGGAAATTGCCACCGAAGCGATCTCGATCGGCGCAAAAGTCTTTTGGGCGCAGGAAGGCATTATCCATCCCGAAGCCGCGAAAAAAGCCACGGAAGCAGGTCTAAAAGTCGTGATGGATGCCTGCATCATGATTGAGGCTCAACGCCTGTTAGATTAGAAAATCGGGAGCGATCGCTATTTTTCCTCATCTTTTGCTTTCGTTGATTTGCGCGATCGGGTTGTCTTTGCCTTTGTGGTTTTCGTTGTTTTTGCCTTAGTTGTCTTTGCTTTTGTAGTTGTTGATTTGCGTGCAGTCGATTTTCGCGTTGTTTTCTTCGTGGCCGCTTTTTCTGCCAATAATTTCAACGCCGTTTCTAGGGTAATTCCCTCTACGGTTTCTCCTTCTGGAATCCCTACATTTGTTTTTTCATGTTTGATATATTTCCCGTAAGGACCTTCATAAATATTTACTGGCTTATCATCATCAGGGTGATTGCCTAATTCCCGTAGAGGTGTTTTCGCCGCACCGCGTCCCCGTCCTTTTTTCGGTTGTGCTAATAGTTCTAAAGCACGTTCTAAAGTAATCGTTAAAACATCATCGGGAGCCTTGATCGAGCGATAATCCTTATCTTTTCCGAGGGTATGAACCACATAGGGTCCAAAACGCCCATTATTCGCCTGAATTTTCCCTTCTTTCTCCGGATGCACGCCCAATGTTCGCGGTAAAGCTAACAATCCCAAAGCAATATCGAGAGTTAAATCTTCCTGTTTCATCCCTTTAGGAAGAGAAGCGCGTTTGGGCTTTTTATTCTCCTCAGTTTTCTCACCTAACTGCACGTAGGGACCGTAATTTCCCGTGAGAATGTAAATCGGTTCTCCCGTCTCCGGATGCAGTCCCAATTTATCCGGACCTTCCAATTTTTGCCGGATTAACACTTCCACTTGTTCGGGATTCAAATCCGAGGGCGTTAGATCGGGGGGAATAGATGCCGCAACCTTTTCACCTTCGTTTTCTACCTCAATATAAGGACCAAAACGCCCAATTTTTACCCTTGCTTCGAGGTTTTCTAAATTAACGGCTTTGGCAACACTGGGATCGATTTCTTCTTCGCGGACTTTAACTTGGGTTTCCAGCCCCATTTCTCCCAAATAAAACCCTTCTAAATAGGGCAACCATTGCACCTCTCCCGTGGCAATGTCATCGAGGGTTTGTTCCATGCGCGAGGTGAAGCGCGTATCGACTAAATCGTTAAAATGCGATTCTAATAAGCTGGTAACGGCAAAAGCGGTAAATGTGGGAATGAGGGTTTTATTCCGCATTTGAGCATAACCGCGATCGACGATCGTGCCGATGATACTCGCATAGGTACTAGGACGACCGATTCCCTCACCTTCTAGCATTTTTACGAGAGAGGCTTCCGAGTAACGTGCAGGGGGTTTGGTTTCGTGTTTTAAGACTTCGAGTTCGTTACATTTGGGAGTATCTCCTACTTTGAGTTCCGGTAACAAAACTTCTTGATTTTCCAAAGCCGCATCGGGATCGTCAGACCCTTCTACATAAGCGCGGAAAAACCCGGGAAAATCAATGCGCTTGCCATTGGAGCGAAATCCAGCATCTTCTACATCAATATTGACAGTAATTTGCGTGAGTCGCGCATCTGCCATCTGACAGGCAACCGTGCGCTTCCAGATCAGATCGTAGAGGCGAAATTCGCGATCGCTCAATCCGGTTTCTTGGGGGGTGCGAAAGGTAGATCCTGCCGGGCGAATGGCTTCGTGTGCCTCCTGCGCTCCTTTACTTTTGGTCGTATACTGCTTGGGTTTAGGGCTGAGGTATTCTTTCCCATATTTCTCTTCTACGCAAGCTCTCGCCGCCGCGATCGCCTCTTCTGACAAATGCACGGAGTCCGTCCGCATATAGGTAATATAGCCCTCTTCGTACAATTTCTGCGCCGTCCGCATGGTATCCCGCGCCGATAAGCCTAATTTACGGTTGGCATCCTGTTGTAGGGTCGAAGTGGTAAAAGGAGGATAAGGACGGCGTTTGGTAGGGCGTTCTTCGATATTGGCAACCTTCCAAGTTTTATCGATAATGCGATCGCGCAGGGCGGTGGCTTCTTCTTCATTTAACAACACCACATCTTTACCCTTGGCAATTTGTCCGGTATTGGGGTCAAAATCGTTCCCCGTGACCAGTTTTTTCCTCTTCAAGGTGACGAGTTTGGCTTCAAATAAGCTCTCTTTCTGTTCTAAAGTTGCTTTTAAATCCCAGTACCCTCCAGACCGGAAAGCGCGGCGTTCTCGTTCCCGTCGCACCAGCACCCGTACTGCAACCGATTGTACGCGACCCGCCGACAAACCGTAAGCGATTTTTTTCCAGAGGAGAGGAGAGAGTGTGTAACCCACCAAGCGATCCAGAATACGGCGGGTTTCTTGGGCGCGGACTAAGTTATCATCAATTTCCCGGCAATTTTGCAATGCTCTTTGAATGGCATCCTCGGTAATTTCGTGGAATACCATGCGCTTGATCGGCACTTTAGGCTTGAGAATTTGCAGCAAATGCCAAGAAATGCTTTCTCCCTCGCGGTCTTCGTCAGTGGCGAGAATCAACTCATCCGCAACTTTCAGCGCTTCTTTGAGTTCTTTAACAACCTTCTTTTTGGTTTTGGGGACGACGTAGAGGGGGGTAAATTTATTTTTCACATTAACGCCGAGTTTTGCCCAGTCTTTGTCCTTATGGGCGGGGGGAATTTCATCCGCAGAGGAGGGCAGATCGCGAACGTGACCCATAGAGGCTTCAACGCGATAGCCATTGGGTAGGTAATTGCGGATAGTCTTGGCCTTGGTGGGGGATTCGACAATAACGAGGGTTGACATGGGCGTTAATGAAACTTAACAAGATGAGAAGGGAATGGGGGGTAGACGATTACCCTTCGCAAGCTATGGAGGCAAAAAATTCTGTGCATCCGTACCGCTTTTTCCTATCAATACCATATCCCAACAAAAATGGGGAGGGCAAAAATATGATGTTCTCCCGGAGGGAATCTTGCTCAAAACTCGCGCATCCGATCGCGCGATCGCCGTCTCCCCTCGAATAATCCGATCTTACTACAGTTGCGTTACATGAATTTAGTCTACGGAAAAGATAGTATAAATTTATTCATGGTCGTATAAACTAAAATCGCGATCGAGCCAAATCAGATGAAATATTGCACCATCGCGATATCCCACCATTGGGGCTTTACCACAGAAGCGAAACGCAATGAAATTAACGTCCTCTGTAATAGAATTAGGGATACTTGCTCTAATTGCATCTCTGGAAATTTTCTCATATCCTAAACCGTGTTTCGGTGCTTGCCTGAGTTCTCGCCAAGATAGTTGGCTCAATCTATCTAACGTATCGATTAAAGCTGCTTTTTCATCCTTGGTACATTGAGCAATGCTGTACTGGCGATCGAGATATTTGAAACTGAAAATCGGTGTTTGTCGATCTGGATTCGATTCGTCTTGCTGACTTTTGATCTGTTTTCCTTCAGAGATCGAAGGTTGTTTAATTTTTCTTCTCTTTTTTGACGAGTCTTTTGCCACTATACCAATTGAGTCTTAAAATACTGTTGCAAAGAATCGAGGGAAATTTCCGAACCCGTTGGCGTATTTTTAAAAGGAGGTTCGTTACTGGTTAGATTTCTCAGTTTCCATGCTGAAAATTGTCCGTAAACCTCATAGACCTCTTCTAATACTTCTTTAATCTCATCCTCAAATTTTGTATAATCAAAGTTTTCTGGAAAAGGCAAGCTACCCGATCCGTACTGCTTGTAGCGATCGTAAATTTCTGGGATTGCGGGCCCGTGAATCCAAGATTCGATAGACTCGGCAAAGAGAGGGCGATCGCGCAATGCTAAATAAAGCCCTTGAGCATAATATAATAATTTCTGCAATTTCAGGTTAGAAATTAACTCCCCAGCACTATCATTATTGTCATAAGCGAGAGCCAAAAAGTATTGTGCTACATCTCGAGCGCTAATCATAATTCTCCATCTTTGCATTTTCAATATTATTTCTATTTTACCTTATTGCTTCGTATCGAGCGATCGCAATCAAACGGAAATACTCATTTTTTCCTGTAACGGTTGTAGTTGATTTTCAGATACAATCGGCTCATATTCTCGTTCTAAAAAAGGCGAGAATTCTTTTGGCCATTCAGCCGTCATATTGCAGAGCAAGCGAAATTGAAGGGGAGTAGGTGAGGGATTGATTCTTTCGACATGAACGCAAACTAAATCCCGTTTTTTTTGGCAAATGCCTAAAATATCTGCGACTAAATATCGCGGACAGTAACCGACATTATAACGATCTTCCGTACATAGTAAGAGTGCTTTAGAATCGTAGGGATTTTGGAAATCATGAGTTAAGTATAATCGTTCGTTAGGTTGTAAAGATTTAATGCGATCGCTCGAACATTTGGGCATATATCTGAGACCATGAGCGAAAAAATGAATATGATATAGTCCATTCTCATCAGGTTCGGGACGCGGAAAAATCTCAAAACTATCTGTCGCTTTACGCCCGCCACTGCGAGATAAAATTGCGATGGGATCGTCGCGATCGCGGGGAATATCCAGCCATTTAATATAATCATTGTAATCTGGACGAGAAGGACGCATCACGCGATTAGCGAAGAGGGGAAATAATTCGTGCGATCGGTATTCTATTTCGAGTTTTGGAAAGGAATGTAAAAGGGGAAAATTAGTCTTGCTTTGGGCAGTGCGAGCGCCTTCTGTATAAACAAATTGATAGATATCTCTATCAAAAGTTAAGCGACCAATGGGAAACCAAGAACGACTTTGAGGATCTGTCCAAGCTAGAAATAGTGTTGGGATGGTCATTTACAACATGGTAAAGGTCTTCCATTTATCGAGTAAACTTTCCTTCTAGGCTCATTTTTCTGTAGATTAATGTTTGCGCTACATCGCACTGTTATGTATCTTTTTTCCCTTCATCATTAATAAAGTTCCACGGAATTTCTTTCCGAAAAATTTGAATGCTTTTCTCGACCAGTTCTAGTGGCACGTTCTTTTGATACAAAGTTACTTCCCTAGTTTGCTTCATGTCATCGCGAAATATTTCGACAACGAGTTCATTGTGGATGTAGATTTCGACCCCGATTCCATCTCGATCGCTTACGTCGCTAGCTACGATTACTTTGAGTTCATCAGATGCCATTGGTAACGCCCATTTTTAGTTTTAGTTACAATATAGCTATAGTATTATACTACAAGTTCTGTACCCATCTCATTTATTCTTCTTTCCCTCAAGTGGTCTTCCCGTTCTACATCGGGCAGCATTACCAAATATTTCTGCTAGAGTTGCCCATTCATCTCCCAACGGACTTTCCTCGAATGGGTCTTCTAATTTCATCATTTTGAGTAGAGCGCAAGTTTTTAAACCATTCGTTGTTTCCATGTAGCGAATCTGGGGATTGTATCCCATTGTTTCGACCTTAGCGATCGCATCCGTCGCCGATATTTCTCGTAAGTCTGATAGATTAAGAAACAAATAACTATAACCGGCTTTCGGCAAGCCAATTTGATACTTGTTAACGCCTATAAAGTGTTTCATTGTGCCTCTTCCTCGTATGAACGAAACTGACAAATCCATTGTTTGGAGCGACGACTATATCGTTTGACTCCCATTAATCTAACGTTTGCCTCTTTTCCTATTCTGATACATTCCCTCCTTGCTTCTGCCTCGTCATCTGCAAAAATGTATTCTTCCCAAGTTCCCAATTCTACTTCTGGATCTTCGAGGTATTCGGGGTCTTCAGGAAAAGGTTCGGTCATAAGACATATCCATTAATAATCTCGTTATTTTAGCATGTTAAGATTGGAGCAATACAAAATCTCTATCATCGAGCGATTTCTACAATGGTTTCATTCTCTTTCAACTGAGAAATACGATCGCCTACCCCATCTTTTTTCCATAAACTCACCGACTTCACGGGAACGTAAAATAAGCGCTGGGTTTGGGAAATGACGGCAAAACGTTGATTTTCTGGCGGCGCGATCGCAATGCCGACCAAGCGATCGCTTTTGTTGGCAAACTGCATCACCTGCGTGCCAATATCGCCGCGATTGGCTTTGCGAATGAGATTTAAAGGAATGCGTTTGGCGTACCCTTGTTGGGTGACAATCAATAAATCGCGATCGGAGGGTAGGGCAATACCGCCGATAATTTCCTCCTTCACCCGCACCCGCGTGACTTGATTGCCGAGGGTATTGCGTCCCATCACCGGAACTTGTTCGTCATCGATGCTGAAGCGCAAAACCCGTCCCGCCGAAGTTGCGATCGCCATTTCGTCTCCTTCTTTCGCCCAACCTAGATAACTCAAGCGATCGTCTTCCTTAAACTTAATCAGCACGGATCCGCGATTGGTCAACCCTTCCACCTCAGCCCCCGCCAAACGCTTAATCCGTCCGTTTTGGGTCAATAACACGAGAAAATGATTCTTGAGGTCTTTCGGAGCAAAAAAGCAAGAAAAGATAGCTTCTCGCTTGTTTTTCACGCTGCTCGGTAGATATTTGATCAGGGGTACGGCTTTTCCTCCCGATTCGGGAATATCTCCCACCAATGCCGGATAAGCCTTACCGCTATCTGTTACCGCTATCAACTGTTCTCGCCCCGCGATTGCCTCCCGACAGAGCAACAAATCTTCTATTTTTTTCGCAGCTTTCGGCTTTTCCGGAGGCGACTGCCAGCAAACTCCTCCTTTGCGCGTTACCTCCAACATCGCATCGTCAGGAATGCGAAATAAATTTGCGCTACTCGGTGCGGGAGCTTTCTCCTTCTCACCCTGCCTCCTTCCCTTGGGCTGAGCGGAGCCGAAGCCCTGCTTCCCCCTCTCTTCTGTCACAATACGAGTACGGCGATCGTCGCCAAATTTACGCTTAAGGGTGCGGAGGTCTTTTTTCAAAGATTTGAGGAGTTCCTTGCGATCGCGCAACAACAATTCTAACCCGGCAATTTTCTCCTGTAATTCCTCTGCTTCCGTCTCCAATTTTTGTCGCTCCAACCCCGTCAAGCGGCGCATGGGCATGGCTAAAATCGAATCTGCCTGAGATTCACTAATTCCCAAACGCTCTTGTAAACTCACTTTCGCCGTCGTGCCGTCGGGGGCATGGCGGAGAATTTCAATCGTGAGATCGAGATTGTTTAACGCTGCCAATAACCCCTCGACCAAATGCTGTCGCCGTTGTGCCTCCTCCAAATCGTGGGTGTAGCGACGCACGAGAGTCTGTTCGCGGAATTTCAAAAACTCCTCCAACACTTCCCGCAAACTCAACTGGCAGGGCTTATTATTCACCAACGTCAGCAAAATCGCCCCAAAATTATTCTGTAAGGCGCTGTATTTGTAGAGTTGGCGCAGGACTTCCCTCGGATTAGCATCTCGCTTCGTTTCGATCACCACCCGCATTCCATCGCGATCGCTCTCGTCCCGAATGTCCCCGATGCCTTCAATGCGTCCTTGATTGACATAATCCGCCACTTTTTCGATCCAGCCTGCCTTATTCACCTGATAGGGCAGTTCCGTTACGATAATGGCGGCTTTCTCTCTGCGTCGCTTCGTTCCTACTTGTATTTTTTCAATGCGGGCAACCCCTCGCAGGGTAATAATACCCCGTCCCGTTTGATAAGCCTCGCGAATGCCCTTCATGCCCACAATTTCCCCTCCCGTCGGAAAATCCGGCCCCGGCACTAACTTCCAGAGTTTTTCATCGGGTAAATCCGGCTTATCGATGAGGGCAATCAATCCATCTACCAATTCTCCCAGATTGTGGGGCGGTACGTTCGTGGCCATGCCTACGGCAATCCCCGTACAGCCATTGAGGAGCAAAAGGGGCAACTGAGCGGGCAAAACTACGGGTTCTTGTTGGGAATTGTCAAAATTATTGGTGTAATCCACCGTAGAATCGCCAATTTCTCCCAACATGGCTTGGTGGGCGATCGCCGCCAGCCGCGTTTCCGTGTAACGCATGGCGGCGGGGGGATCGTTATCTACAGAGCCAAAATTACCGTGACCCGCCAACAGGGGATAGCGAGAGGAAAAATCTTGTACCATGCGAACGAGGGCATCGTACACTGCCTGATCGCCGTGGGGATGGTATTTCCCCAAAACATCCCCCACCACGCGGGCGCATTTGCGATAGGGGCGATCGGGGGTCAATCCCAACTCGTGCATGGCGTATAAAATCCGGCGATGAACGGGTTTGAGACCGTCCCGCACGTCCGGTAGCGCTCGACCGACGATGACGCTCATGGCATATTCTAGATAAGACCGTTCCATTTCTGTATGGAGTGCCGTGGGAATAATTTGTCCGGTCTCTAGTAGGTTTAACTGTTTGGCCATGAGTTTTTGCGTCCTTAATGATTTTTTTCTTAGGGCTTAGCGGGGATCGTGGATTATCCTAAATAATGGGAATCTTACAAAAGATGAAGCCTCCCTATTTATTCTCTGTTGCTATTCTTATTCGCATCGTTCGCGATTAACATCATATGAAAACCGTTTTGATTGTAGAAGACGATCCCATTAATCTTCGCGTTTTTTCTAAGATTCTCAAAAAACGTGGCAATTTGGAGGTTAAGGGAACGGAAAACGTCGAAGAAGTGATGAGCGTAGCCCAAGCGCGGGAGGTGGATATTATTCTAATGGATGTTTCCCTCTCTCATAGCGTTTATCAAGGACAAGCTGTAGATGGAATTAAGATTACGCAAATGCTCAAGGCCGATCCGAAAACTGCCGATCTGCCCATCATCCTCGTGACGGCTCACGCGATGGAAGGCGATCGCGAAAACTTTCTCAAACAAAGCGGTGCTGATGGTTATATTTCTAAGCCCGTGGTGGATCACCATGAGTTTGTCGCTCAAATTAAGCGATTTTTGGGCGAGGAGGAGAATTAGGAAAAGAAATTTACGATTTTTTAACTAAAAATATTTGTACTATAAAATAGGGGGGGTTGGCAAGCCCGTTTGATAAATAGGGAATGAGATGAACCATCTAAGCGAAAACCAACCCACCCCCCAGCCCCCTCCCAAGAGGGGGAGCCGGAGTTTACAGGAAAGGGTGGGAAGTAATCGGAGAGATTTTTTGCGATCGCTTTTTTGCTACAATCATTAATCTAAGTGAAACTCTTATCCCCCTCTTGGGAGGGGCTAAGGGTGGGTCATATTAACAAAAAAATTCACGGGGATTTGTTCTGTGAAGATTAAATGAAGGAAATGTCCATTTATAAAGATTCTGTAAACTAATTGTATGAAGAGAAAAAGTAGAAAAGATCTGCTTCGAAAATATCAGTAAGAATCTAGAAATTGTAAATTATATGTGAAGAACGGCTTTTCTCTTAAAGAGTTGGTAAAGACTATTGTGAAGAGTAGTATTTGATTCTACTATCTAAAATAGCAAGAGAAACAGCCAATAACATCGGTCGAAAGTCGGAACAAAGCGCATGTTTTCCGCAAAGTTTCTGGTGAATTGGCTTTATCTTCTAGTGTCAATAACTACTACGATGAGGAAATTTCCGTGAAAACTATCAAAACGATTTGCCAATCTTTGGCGGGTTTAGCTGCGAGTGCAGTGTTGGCTTTGGGTGTAGCTGAGAGTGCTTCGGCTTTTACTCTCATTTACTCTGAATCTCAAACTGTGACAGGTATCTCTGGTCTCGATATAGACGGAACAAAATATGATGTTGAATTCATCGACGCGTCGTTCAACGAAGTGTTTGGAAATGTAGGAGACTTGACAGAATTCGAAGAGGAAACGCCAACGTTCTGGGGAGATGAGGTCGGGGCCGCGAGTGCTGGGTGGGCGGTGGGAACAGCATTAGGGGACTCGACTCTGGGCGTGGGGAATGCCGTTAGTTTTGTAATACCGGTGCAAGAGTTCGTGTTTCGTGAGGGTGTAGTGTTGTGGGAGGGGGCAGAATGGTGTTTTGTGTGTGGTGTTTTTGATTCTGCGATGTATGGTGGAATTATGACGGACGAGGGAGGGACGGCGATCGCCAAATTCACCCAATTGCCGGAAGAAGTGGAATCAGTTCCCGAACCCGCCAGCACGATCGCCATTCTAGCAGTAGCAGGAACAGGAATGCTAGCCACTCGTAAGCGCAAAAAATAATATTAGAACATCTTAGACGAATGTGCCAACAAATATAAAAGATTCTGTCAAAGATATAAACCGAAAAAGAAAAAGCAAACAACCTATACTTGGGGAAACGACTGTTAAATCAAATCCAACGGTCAAAGAAGAAAAAACCAATCCCTCGGGGACAGATTTCCTTACCCTTCGCCGCAAAAACTCCCGATACCGCGATCGCGCATCCGGAAATCAAAACTGTTGCATTGCCTTTTATTAAAACCAATCGTTATGCGATCGCGTGAGACCCACCCCCCAACCCCCTCCCAAGAGGGGGAGCCGGAAAGGGTGGGACGTAATCGGAGAGATTTTTGGCAATCGCCCTTTTGCCACACTCATCAACCTTAATACCCACTCTTGTCCCCCTCTTGGGAGGGGCTAGGGGTGGGTTTTATTCTTGGATGTTAGGGATGCTTTAGGGACTAGGAGCCAGACAACCAACAACCAACAACCAATAACAAAATCAACGACTCACAACCGCTTGAATGCGAGGTGTCGCCAAGAACTGCGCCGCATCTGCTAATAATCGTGCGCCCCAGAGATTTTCCTCGAGGAAATCCAACTCAGCATATTTGCGATCGCGAGAAAGGGCTTCTTCGCCCAATTGCAAAGCGCGTTCCGGCTGTCCTGTAGTATAGAGCGCAACAGCAATCGCCAACTTGGGTTCGACGGCTTCGGGATCGATCGCCAGAGCCTGATTCCAAGAATCGATCGCCCCATCAACATCCCCTTGTTCGTATTCGATCAAGCCAATATTGTTAATCGCCGGCCAGAAATCTTCCTCTTGGTCGAAAGCCACCTCATAAGCAGAGATCGCATCATCATAGCGTTGCAACATCAAATAGGTATTGCCCACATCGAACTGAGCTTCGATGGAATCGGGATTGAGTTCCAGTCCGGCTTCTAAGACCTCTAGTGCATCTTCAAAGCGTTCTTTTTGGAAATAGGCAGATCCCAAGGTAAATAGAATTCCCGGCTCTTCTGGGGCGAGTTCTTGCGCTTTGAGGAGGGTTTCGATCCCGCGATCGAGTTCTCGCTGTTGAACGTAGAGACTGCCCAAAATAAACCAAGATTCAAAAATATTGGGAGCCAATTGAGTGGCTAACTTGGCGCGGGGAATGGCCAAGTCGTATTGCTCGAAGCGCACCAATTGAACGACATCCTGCACGAGGACGACTCCGTTTTCTTCTAAATCCTCGGCATCCAAATTAAAAGTATAGGGGAGCAAGGCTTGTCCGAAGGCGGGGGCAGCCAGTTGCCAAGACCCTACGATTGCTAAAACCGAAAGTAACCAGTTCCTCTTAGGCACGATATCGCTTGAAACCTTTGCTATCAACTATCATCATTATGTAATGATAGTGTGCGAGATCGGCGAATGGTTTGATTCGTTCCCAAAACCTCAAAAAAAGATCTCGAGTTTTCGACAAATCCCGAAAACATTGTTTATCGTTCACCGTTCACAGAATTAAATGACCTTGTCTTCGCGAAATTTTCTCCCTTGGATTATTGTCGGCGTTGCCAGTGCTAGTATTATCGGTGTTGGCGGCGTGACCTATAACGCTATTTTTGGCGAGTCCCAACTCGAACAATTTACCGTTCTCGTGGAAGAAGAATCGTTGCGCGTCCGCATCAGAGCAAGCGGGACGGTGACTCCCTTTCAAAGCGTGAATATTTCTCCCAAGCGATCGGGAATTCTGCGGGAACTCCGGGTGGAGCAAGGGATGGAGGTGGAAGCCGGGCAAGAATTGGCGATTATGGATAACGGGGAAGTGCAGGCGCAAGTGTTGCAAGCCCAGGCCAATCTCCGCCAAGCTGCCGCCAATGGCGAAGCCTCGACCACCGAAATTAACTCGGAAATTGCCCAAGCCCGGGCGCGCGTAGTCGCCGCCGCCGCTAGCATCGAAGAAGCAGGTCAAAGAATTCCCACGGAAATCAACGAAGCGCAAGTTCGCGTGGGAGAAGCAGAAATTCGCTTTCGCAGTGCAGAAGCTCGCTTTCAACGTTACGACCAAACCCAAGATACGGGGGCAATTTCCACCGATACCTACGAGAATGCTGGGGTAGAATTGGCCGCTGCTCAAGCTGAATTAGTTGCTTCGCGGGAGGCACTCAAACGAGCCGTCGAGACGAGAACGCCAGAACTTAATCGCTTGCGAGCCAATCTACAAGAGGCGCAAATTAATCTCCAAGGGCTGCAAAGCAAGGGACGTGCGGAAATCGTACAATTGGAAGAGGCGGCCAAGGCGGCACAGGCTCAATTTTTAGAAGCGCAAATCAGACGGGCGGATACGGTGATTCGCGCTCCTTTTAAGGGCATTATTACCCAACGCTATGCGACCCCCGGGGCTTTTATTACTCCCACCACTTCCGCCTCGGCGACAGCTTCGGCGACTTCTACTTCGATTTTGGCGATCGCTCGGGGTTTAGAGATTCTCGCCAACGTTCCCGAAGTCGATGTCGGCAGATTGGCAGTCAGGCAACCCGTAGAAATTGTGGCGGATGCTTTTCCCGATAAGGTATTTCGCGGTGCCGTGCGCTTGATCGCTCCCGAGGCAGTAGTAGAGGATAACGTCACATCTTTCGAGGTTAAAGTATTTGTCGATCCCAATCAAACAGAATTAAAATCGGGCATGAATGTGGATGTCACGTTTGTCGGAGAACCTCTCGCGATGAGTACCGTCATTCCGACTGTGGCGATCGTAATCCAAGATGGCGAACAAGGGGTGATGGTTGCCGATGATAATGATAGACCCGAATTCAGACCTGTTGTTTTAGGGGCAACCCTTGATGATAAAACTCAAGTTATTAGAGGCTTAGAACCCGGCGAGCGCATCTTCGTCGAACTCCCTCCCCAATATCAACGCAGGCTCGATCGCAATGGTCAATCGAATAACTGATAACCGATAACTGACAACCGATCGCTGATAACTAATAACTGAAAAAATGGATACATCAGAAAGTATAAAAATGGCGAAGGATACTTTGCTGAGTAATAAATTGCGAAGTGCCTTAACCATGTTAGGGATTATTATTGGGAATGCTTCGGTCATTGCCACGATTGGTTTCGGCCAAGCAGCCCAAAAACTGGCCAGCGATGAGTTTGAATCCTTGGGAGCAGATGTGATTTTCATCGTCCCGGGATCGCAAGAAGAGCGAGAAATCGCTTTCCAAATTCCCAAAACTCTAGTCTTAGAAGATGCAGAGGCGATCGCCGCTCAAGTTCCTTCTGTGGCGCAAGTTGCCCCGCAAATTAGCCTGCAAGTTACGACGGGTTATCAAGACCGCAATGCTCGACATTCCGGGGTGGGAGTCACCCCAGAATTCCTGCCCGTGCGAGATTTTGAAATCGATCGCGGGCGCTTTATTAACGAACTCGACGTTCAGCGCAATACGAGAGTCGTGGTTCTCGGATCGGAATTAGTGACCCGATATTTTGACGGTCGCGATCCAATTGGCGAGAGAATTCGCATCAAAAATATCAGTTTTGAAGTGGTCGGTACGGTAAAAGCGAAAGGGTCTTTTTTGGGGACGAATCAAGACGAAACAGCCTATGTTCCCCTGACTACAATGGCGAATCAGTTGGTTGGGGAAACTTCTATTTATGGAACGCAAGTTAGTTTGATTTCTGTTGCAGCGAGCGATCGTAATAGTGTTAATGCTGCCAAGTTTCAGATCGAAAATTTATTGCGCTTGCGCCATAATATTGTCGGAGAAGATGATTTTACGGTCAGAACTCAAAAAGAGATTTTAGATATCGTTGGGACGGTGACGCAGGGTTTAACGGTATTGTTGGTGAGTATCGCGGGTATTTCCTTGGTTGTTGGCGGTATTGGCGTGATGAATATTATGTTAGTTTCCGTCACAGAACGCACTCAAGAAATTGGCTTGCGTAAGGCAATGGGAGCAAAGGAAAAAGATATTTTGTCACAATTTTTAGTAGAATCTACAATTGTTTCTGCCATTGGAGGATTCGTCGGTACAATAGTGGGCATTAGTGGCGTTGTCTTCGTTAGTTTGATTTCGCCCCTTTCAGCAGTAATTTCTCCTTTTGCCGTTCTTTTAGCGGTTGGAGTATCGGGAGGAATTGGCTTGGGATTTGGCGTATTTCCCGCTCGTCAAGCCGCAAAACTCGATCCAATTGTTGCTTTGAGAAGGCTTTGATCTAGTTATTGGTTATTAGTTACTGGTTATCAATGAGGGAGTTGAAATGAGGTTATGACAAGCTACGAACAACAAACAACAAATAACAAACAACAAATAACAATTCGTGATATTTCCATTGACGATCTCGCGCCGATTTATCATTTGGGAGAGCGATTATTTACGCGCGATCGCTATCCTTCCCTATACCGAACTTGGGACGAGTGGGAAGTAGCGAGATTGTACAATACGGATTGGGAATATTGTCTGGTTGCAGAGATTGAGAGAGAATTAGCCGGGTTTATTTTGGGTACGATTTTCACCAAACATGCCGTCACTTACGGGTATTTGAATTGGATGGGAGTCGAACCGAAATTTCAACGGCATGGTGTTGGCGATCGCCTCGTCGATAAACTCATCGAACGAATGATTGGCGAAGACGTACAATTGGTTTTAGCAGATACCGATCCCGAAAATACCCCGGCAATTAACTTTTTCAAAGGCAAGGGATTTGATGGCGAACGCAAGCACGTTTTCTTATCAATGAATCTGATAGAACATGAATATTATGGAAAATTAATTGCTTACGAACGAGACAAAAAAGCAAGATAGATAATCAGTCACCAGTCACCAATTAATAATAATGCAAGCCGTTTTAATGACCGAGCCGGGTTCGCCGGACGTTCTACAAATCCAAGATATTCCTGCACCTACCATCAACAAAAATAATCAAGTATTAATTAGAATTTACGGGGCTGGAGTGAATCCCATCGATACAAAAATTCGCCGTCGAGGGACATTTTATCCAGAACAAATGCCCGCTATTTTAGGCTGCGATGGAGCGGGAATCATTGAAGCGATCGCCCCAGAAGTCACGCAATTTAAACCGGGAGATGAAGTTTATTATTGCTGTGGCGGTCTCGGACAAACCGGAACGGGAAACTATGCCCAATATGCCGTTGTTGAAGAACATTATCTCGCGCTCAAACCCAAAACCCTCTCTTTTGTCGAAGCCGCAGCCGCACCCCTTGTTTTAATTACTGCTTGGGAGGCACTATACGACCGAGGACGGCTCGAAGCGGGGCAAAAGGTCTTAATTCAGGCTGGAGCTGGGGGAGTGGGTCACGTCGCCATCCAACTGGCTAAAATTAAAGGAGCAGAAGTTTGTACCACCGTCAGTACCCCTGACAAGGAAAGATTGGTCAGACAACTAGGAGCAGATTTGCCGATTCTCTATCGACAGAAAGACGTTGCGAAAGCGGCGATCGCTTGGACGCAGAGGAAAGGAGTCGATCTCGCGTTCGATACCGTCGGGGGAAAAATCCTATTCGACACCATTCCCGCCGTGAAGTATGGTGGAGATATCGTGACTCTCCTCGAACCCGATCTCAGCCAAGGGAACTTTAAACTCGCTCGCAAGCGCAATCAACGCCTGAGCATGGAACTGATGCTAACCCCAATGTTAGAAAGACTCGTCGAGGGGCAGAAATATCACGGGCAAATTTTACGTCAATGTGCCGAGTGGATCGATGCGGGTCGCTTGAAAATCCATCTCAGTCGTACCTTTCCCCTAGAACAAGCCTCGAAAGCCCATCAAGCGATCGAAACGGGTTCATCTACAGGCAAAATCGCGTTGACAGTTACTGCAACTGATGACTGATAACTGATAACTGATGACTGATAACTGATAACTGATCAACCATGCTTTGGCCTTACAAAACTCCCGGCATTCCCGACGATTTATTCGAGCGACTTCCGGGTATTTCTTTAAGTAAACGAGAAGTCCGCCTCTTATTGCTTTCTGCCTTACGTTTGGAATCCCGCTCCGTCCTGTGGGATATTGGCGCGGGAACGGGAACAATCCCAGTAGAAGCTGGATTGCTTTGTCCGGATAGTACAATTGTTGCTGTCGAACGAGATACCGACGTTGCCAATTTAATCCGGTATAACTGCGATCGCTTTGAAGTCAAAAACGTTAAAGTCATTGAAGGCAACGCACCAGACTGCTTGCAGGAGTTACACCCCAAACCCGCACGCATTTGTTTGGAAGGGGGAAAACCAATTCAGAGTATCTTAAGAGCCTTATGGGAAGAACTGCAACCAAACGGTAGAATTGTAGCAACAGCAAGCAATTTGGAAAGTCTTTACGCCCTCTCTGAAGGATTTGCTCAACTGCAAGCTCGCAATCTTGAGGTCGTGCAATCATCAGCAAATCGTTTGGAAAAACGCGGCATTCATCAAACCTTTGCTGCTGTTAATCCCATTTTCATCTTGAGCGGGGAAAAGTTTTAATTGGTTATTGGTTATTGGTTATTGATTATTGGTTATTGGGCTCCTAATCCCTAACATCTTCCTAATACTCATTCCCCCATTACCCGCTCGCCCCGAGCTTTGTCAAAGATAAATTGCTTATGCCTTGGTCTCGTATTTTCAGCGCGATCGCCGCGATCGCCGTTGCCTTATTCATGATTGTTGCTGGTGGTTGGTATTTTACCGCCGGATTTATGGTAATTGTTTTTTTAGGACAATTAGAGTATTTTCAGATGGTGCGATCGAAGGGGATCGAACCGGCAGCCAAAACAACCTTGTTGATTTCGCAAATTTTACTCGCGACTGCTGCAATTTCTCCTCGAGTGACCGATGCCTTGTTTCCCGTCGGCGGAACTTTAATTTGCTTCTACTTGCTCTTTCAACCCAAACTCGCCAGCATTGCCGATATTTCAACTTCAATTTTGGGGTTGTTTTATGGGGGCTACCTGCCGAGTTATTGGATTCGGTTGCGGGTAGATTCGGGCACGATCGACTATCGGGCGATCGCACCGGATTTTAACGCCGATCCTTTTTCGTTCCTCAATCTTATCGGCGATCGCGCTTGGTCGAACTTCCTCGATCTACATTTTCTGTCCTCCGCATTAACAACAACATTTTTAGCTTTTGGGTGCATCTGGGCGGCGGATATCGGTGCTTATCTCATGGGAAAATTCTTCGGGCGCACCCGTCTTTCTCATATCAGTCCCAAGAAAACCGTAGAAGGCGCTATCTTCGGGATTTTGGGCAGCATCGGCGTTGCCACCATTGGGGCGTGGTATCTCTACTGGAATAGCTGGCAATTGAGCGGCATTCTCATGGGCGGTTTGATTGGTATTGCCAGCTTATTGGGAGATTTGACCGAATCGATGATGAAACGAGATGCCGGGGTGAAAGATTCCGGACAACTCATTCCCGGTCACGGAGGTATCCTCGATCGCACGGATAGCTATGTTTTTACAGCCCCCTTGGTTTACTATTTCATTAGCGCAATTTTACCGCTCTTGCCCGCTTCAATTTTTTAGGGGCAGGGAGAGTGGGAATAGTAAGGAAAGGAGGATATGCGGATCGCCCGGTCTCGATTCCTTTTTCTTGCGATCGTTGAGAATTAAATTAAGATTGGTTTTATTAGGTGGAAGCCATCGAGATGGGGATGGGAAATTATGACTTTCAAACAGAATTCAACTTCAGAAAACTCTAATGGCAACGGATCTAGTCAATCTCGAGGCTCGACCAATGCTTCCCAGCGCACCCGTTCTTGGGACGATCTACTGGATTTTTGGGCAGAACCCGAAGATGAAGATTTTGGCGAATCCAATCTCTCCGAGGAACAAAACCCGCCGGAACGCTCTGTCACGGATAATGCTGCACCCGCGCCAATAAATGGGAGTGCTAATGGGGACGAGGCTGACTTAACCTTGAACGATCTCGAACAATTACTCGCTCAAAATCCTTCCAATGCGCCTCAACGCGATCGCTTCTCGGAAGGGGAAGAGTCCGAAACGCCCAATTGGACGGAAAAAATCAGCAAATTTCAACCCTCGCCTTTCGAGGCTACCGAAACGCCCTCGCTTTCCGACGATGAATGGCCGGCATTAACGGATGCAGATAATACTCCCGCGCTTTTTGAAGGTTTAATCGAACCCGTCGAACTTGCGCCCGATTCCTTTAAGAAAGACAAACTCGAGGATAAACCCGACAAAATTCCCGCGACCCCGGCCTCTGAAGAACGAGTAGTAGAACGCGCAGAGAGCCAAAAAGAAGCCCCTTCAACATCTCAACCCATTCCCTCGATTGCCTCTACCGGAGCGGTCTCCCCCAGCCAACAGGAACGACTCGCCTCCGTGGAAACAGAGACACCTAGGGAAGCCCAAACCGAAAATTTTGCTCCCCAGTCGGACTCGATCGCCAGCCCACCCCAGGAGACCCATCCTTCCGAGGAAGCAACTCAACTCGAGGCAAACCACGCGATCGCGTCTTCTCCTCCAGAAGTGATAGAAAAAGAGGCCCGAGCAAAATCCGCCCCCGTCCCTCCCTCTCCTCAAAAACAAGCCCCCACCCCAACCCGTAAAGCGCCTTCCCCGTCAAACCCGAGAGCCAGAGGCGATCGCCCCCGTCAAAACGGAGCGGGCAAATCCCAACAGAAACGCAAAAATGGCTCGGCCCGGAGTTACGGTTTATTTAAACCCCGTGCTGAAGAACTTGACGATCCCCTCAAAGACTTGCGAGATTTTCTCCTTGCTGATTCTCCCAAGCTAGAACCTCCTCCAACCCCCGAGGAGGAGGAGGATGACGATCTGGATATTCCCGATCTCATTACCTTTGAAAATTCTCTCAAACGGTTGCACGACCTTGAACAGTCCGCACCGACTTCCCCCAAATCTTCCCCAAAACCCCCTCAATCCAAAAAAGTCCAAACTCCTCCCCCAACCCCCAAACCCGAAGCGCCCAAACTCGAAACCCCAGCCCCCAAACTCGAAACCCTAGCCCCCAAACCCGAAACCCCAGCCCCCAAACCCGAAACCCCGACCCCCAAACTCGATTTCAGACCCATGTTGGGGGAATTGGAAACGGCTGCCAAATCTTTGGGCGATGTTGATGTAACGCAATTGCACGGGACGATTGAAGAATTAGAAGACAAACTCGCCGCCCTCGAGAATCAAGTTTACGAACCTACTGAGGTGATTAATCCTCTCGTGCCCCTCATGGTGCAACTGCTGAAAATGAAAGTGGGGGTTAATCAAGATGCGGTGATGGAAGCGGTCGTTCCCATTATCGATGAAGTCATTCAAAGACGCACCCAGCAAAATCGCCCAGCCATGAGCGAGGCATTTGCAGAATTAATTCCGGAAGCGATCGCCAGAGAAATCAAAAAGTCTCCACAAGAGGTCGCCAAGGCGATTGGTCCGGAAATGGGGGCAGCCATCCGCGAACAAATCAGAGTGGAAAAAAACGCCATTTCCGAAGCCCTCGGGCCGGAAATGGGGCGGGCGATCAAACAACAAATCGAAGTGGAACGGGATGCCATGGTGGATGCCCTCTATCCCGTCATTGGCTCCACGGTCTCGAAATATATGGGCGATGTCGTTTCAGCCATTAATGATAAAGTTGAGAAAACCTTCAGTCCAGAAGGCATTACCCGAAAAATCCGCGCCAAACTGCAGGGAGTTTCTGAAGCTGAATTAATCCTGCAAGAATCCGTACCCGTGACGGTGCAGGCAATTTTCCTCATTCACAAAGCCTCGGGACTGACGATCTCGGAAATCCAGCCCGCCCTCGAACACCGCCTTGAAGCCAATATGCTGGCGGGAATGCTGACGGCAATTCGGAGTTTTGTCAACGACTGTATTGCCCAATCGGGAGAAATTGCCGAACTCAATGAAATTGAATACGGCGACTCTCGCATTATCTTGGAGGTTGCCGGCTATTGCTATCTCGCCGTCGCTGTGAAGGGAGAGCATCCCAAAGCCTTTGTCAAGCAAATGCGTCAGACCCTCGGCCAGATCGTCCAGAAATACGATCGCGAGATAGAGGAATTTGAAGGGGATTCCGAAACCATTCCCGCCGCCATTCCCGGGTTACTCGAAAAATTAATTCCTAAGCCTCCCTCAGAACAAAAGAAATCCCCCACGGCATTGCTGAGTTTATTGGCGGCGATCGTGCTCTTGGTCGTTGCGCCTTGGGGCTATTTTCAAGTCCGGGGCTATTTCAATCGCCGCATGGAAGCCAAAATCGACGCGGCTTTGGTGGACTTAGAAGCCTCTTCTTATACCGAACTTGCATCCGACGTTCGGGGTAAAAAAGTCTCCCTCACCGGCCGGGTGCCGTTGATAGAAATGAAAGATAATGCGGCTAAGATGGTCGAGGGTATCGATCCTCGCTTGGAAGTAGACAATCAAATCGCCGTGGTGCAGGTGCCGCCGGATCCGGCTTGGGTGGCGACTTCGATCGAGTTGGTGACTTCTCTGCTCAATCGCGATCGCGATATTGACATTACCGCCGCTTATGCTCCTGGTAAAGTGACGTTACGAGGTGGTGTTGCCCGTTTGGAAGATTACAGCACGATTATCAATGCTTTTCAAAAGTTACCGGGGATCGATATAGTCGATCGCGCTCAATTGTTGCCGGAAGTCCTGCAAAAGCGCATCTATTTCGAAGAGACTTCCTCTCGGCTGACTTCGCAGGAAATCTCGAATACCCTCGTTCCCATTCAAAGATTTCTCAACGAACACCCCGAACTACGGCTAAAAATTATCGGTCATGCCGATCCGACGGGACAATCGGAAGATAATCGAGTGCTTTCAACAGAACGGGCGATGGTCGTCCGGCGGGAACTCGAACGGCGTGGCATCGATCCAGAACGCCTCGAAAATATCGGTATTCCCGAAGCGCCTCCGGACGTAGCAGCCGAACAGCCGTTAAAATGGAGTCGTTGCGTTCGTTTTGAATTAGCATTCGCGGATGAATGATGGCAATTTCATGAAAGTTTTTCTGGCAATTGATTTATGGGTAAAGTTTCTCGGAAAATCTATCGGACGGAGCGGCCGAACAGCCGTTAAAATGAAGTTGTGATGTTCATTTTGAATTAGCATTCGCGGATAAATGATGGGAATTTCGTTAAGGTTTTTCTGATAATTGATTTATGGGTAAAGTTTCTCGGAAAATCTGCCTTGTTGGTGATTTTAGTGTTGGTAAAACTAGTCTTATTCGCCGTTTTGTAGACGATCAATTCAGTGATGAATATTTATCTACCGTGGGCGTAAAATTATCTCAAAAATCTGTCAATCTTCAAGGAGAAGATGGAGAAGATAAACCCGTCGATCTTTTCATTTGGGACATTGAAGGGCAAACTCAGTTTAAAGGGATTGCCCCGAGTTATCTTCAGGGGGCAAAGGGTGCGATTATTGTTGCTGATGTGAAGCGTCAAGAAACGCTAGAACACTTGCGAAATCATCTCGATTTATTTTTTAAGATCAATCCCAAAGGCTGGGTGATTGTGGCTTTAAATAAATCGGATTTAATTAGTGAGGATAAAGTAGAAAAACTCTTGCACGCAAATCAGTTTCAGGCAGATTATCCCAAGGTTATTGGGACTTATGCAACTTCAGCAAAGACAGGAAAAGATGTCAATGAAATCTTTTACGAATTAGCTGCCAGCATGATTTTTTCTTAATTTGTTGTTTGTTGTTTGTTGTTCGTTGTTTGTTGCTTGCACTGAACTTTGCCAAAGTGTTTGGGGTTAGCACTTTCATCGAGAAAATGACGGCTCGCTGACGACAAATCGTAACGAGCTTACCTCTCATGTACGATCTTACCGTTCCCCATCACATTCATTATTTGGTTCTTGCGCCAGATTTGACGATTTTGGCGCGATCGCAGGGTACGAGTCAATTTGTGAAATTGGCGGCGATTGCGATCGGCATGGATATTCGCGAAGGGTTTCCCGAACTCTTTGGGTGCGAGGAGGTTTTAGAGGAAATTCTGATAGGAGACCGAGAGGGTTTCAATTTACAAGGTATTACCCGTCTGGGCGATCGCGATACCAATTTATATATCGATCTGTATTTTCAGGCTTACGAACAAAGCGAACCAAACCCGAAAGTTTTAATTTTGTTTGTGGAAGATGTCACCCCAAAAATGGCACTCGAACAAACATTAGTTCAAGCGACGAATGAAACGAAGTTGCTTAATTCGGCGCTGACGGCTTCGCGCAATTATATCAATCGGATTGTCACATCTATCGCCGATGCGCTGATCGTCACCGATACTAACCAAATCATTAAAACAATTAATGAGGCAACAGAACGGTTATTTGGTTATGAAGAAAAGGAGTTAATCGATCGCCATCTTTCGTTACTGGTTGAAGATGGTGATCGCACCTTTGCTCAATTGCAAGAACAGATCGAACAATATGGAGAATTAAACCGCAATATTGAGGTGATTTGTCGCACTCGCACCGATGCTAAAATTACCGTTGCTTTTTCTTGTTCTCTCATTCAAGTCGGCTCGGAAAATGAGGCGCAAGATTTAACCCTAACGCCAGAAATTGTTTATATCGGACGGGATATTACCGAACGCAAGCGCACTCAACAACGTCTCTCCGCCCAATACGCGATCGCCCATATTTTATCGGAATCCGCCTCTCTCGAAACCGATACCCACCGAATTTTAAAAGCGATCGGTGAGATTTTGGGTTGGGATGTGGGAGAGTTATGGCGACCCGTCCTAGAAGAAGATAATCGGATCGTTGCGGCGGGCAATTTTTCCGCCACTTCTCCCCTCAATCGTTCCGAGTTATCTCCTTATTCCGGCTTGCGTCGAGTCGATCTGTGGACACACCCGGAAGCAACGGTGAGGGAGTTTATTCAAGTCACGGGGACGGTGGTTTTACAGGTGGGGATGGGTTTGGCCGGGCGGGTTTGGGAAAGCGGCTATCCCCAATGGATTGCGGATCTCAGTGGCGATACGGATTTCGGTCTCGATTCTGCGGCGGCGCGATCGGGGTTGCGATCGGCGTTCGCTTTTCCCATTCAAAGCGGTAACGAAATGTTAGGGGTGATGGGGTTTTTCGGTCGCGAAAAGTTACCTCCCGATGAAAATTTGCTGCAAATGATGGCGGCGACGGGGAATCAATTGGGGCAATTTATCAAGCGCAAACAAGCTGAAGCGGCGTTGCGAGAACAACAAGAAAAAAGCGAGATGCTGCTGTTAAATATTTTGCCGCCTTCCATTGCCGATCGCCTGAAAGAAGAACCCGCAACCATCGCCGATAGTTTTGAGGAAGTGACGGTCTTATTCGCTGATTTGGTGGGGTTTACAGAGATGTCGGCCCGGTTATCGCCGATTGAAGTGGTGGAAGAGTTGAATACAATTTTCTTTGAGTTCGATCGCCTGACGGAACGTTACCAGTTAGAAAAAATTAAAACCATCGGCGATGCTTATATGGTGGTGGGGGGATTGCCAGAAGTTCGGGAAGATCATGCGGAAATCGTGGCGGAGATGGCTTTGGCGATGCAAGAGGCGATCGCTAAAATTAATAGAGAAAAGCAACAAGATATAGCCATTCGCGTCGGGATTTGTACGGGGTCGGTGGTGGCGGGAGTGATTGGCATGAAAAAGTTTATTTACGATCTCTGGGGGGATACGGTCAATACTGCCAGTCGCATGGAATCTCACGGAAAAGCGGGATATATTCAAGTAACGGAAACGACTTACCAGAAATTATGCGATCGCTATTCTTTCGAGGAACGAGGTTTGATTCCGATTAAGGGAAAAGGAGACATGAAAACTTATTGGTTAATGGGGAAGAAATAAGTAAAAATCCTCACTCAATCAGTCCGAAACGATTGAGGGGTGTAATTCGGAAAAGTACCTCACCTCTAATGTTTTTTCTGGGAACAATACCGCCGAATAAATCGCGATCGCCATAGTCGGGATTATTACCAATAAAATAGTAAGCATCGCCGGGAAGTTGAAGGCGTTCTTGTTGATAATTTTCAGGAAGGGAAATATAATCTTCATCACGGACATTTCCGTTAATGTAAACTTTTCCTTGCGCGATTTCTATGGTTTCGTTGGGGAGTGCAATAATACGACGAGTTGCAAATTGATTGGGAAATTCTTGCTGTTCAAAGCCCTCTTGTGTTGCAAAAATAGCAATATCGCCTCGTTCAATGGGGCGCAGACGAAGACGATAGAAAATGCGATCGCACAACATCACATCATTGGTTTGAATCAGAGGAGACATTGCGGCTGCGGAATTCTGAAAGGATGTCATGGTACTAACCGAAATCAAAATTACTATGAATAGCCCAGAAGCAAGTATTCTTCTAATAAATCCCAATTTATTGTTTATTTGGGTTCGGTTTTTCTCACTTAGAAACCTTTCTCCTCCCGCTAAATTTTCTCGCAGTAAGTCATGATAAAAACGATAGTAACCCCCAGTTATTTTGATAATTTTTCGTTCTTGTGCATAATCAAGAAAATCAGCATAATTCTGAGGTATATTCCCTGATTTTTTGAGAGTAGAACGCAAAACAAAATGTTGAATGCAGGCTATTCCACCACCGACAAGGCAGAAAGCCATGCTTAATAAAAATCCTGCGATCATAAAATTCAACAATCTCTCTCCTTGCCCAAAAAACCAAATAGGTAACGTTAATATCGACATTATAGGCAAGCTACTCAGCAACCAAATTAAAACAGCTTTCTTTTGAGATCTCCAAATTCCTTGATTGGGTTGTGTCCGCACTTTTATTTCTGTTCTGAGACTTAAAATCAGCCCAATAATCATCCCAATAAGTAACCCGATAGTCAACCCAATAATCAACCCGACAACCAACCCAATAGGCCCATGAATAAACCAAAAAGCTATCCCTATGATCAGACCAAAAATTAGCCCAGCAATCAGAGAACGAATTATTTCTTGAGGTAACTTAAATCGAATAGCCGACCAAGAAAAATCTAGTTTTTCTACCAGTTGAATATCAGCAGAATCAAAAGCAACCTCAAAAACCAATCCAAAAATAAACCCGAAAATTAGTCCCTGAACTAATCCAACAATAAATCCTAACATTAGCCCATAAACTAACCCAAAAGTAAATCCTAATATTAGTCCAAGAATAAGTCCTCCAATCAATCGATACGATCGCCTTTGCTTTTCCGTTTCCAACCAACTCGGCTGCATGTGTTCGATCGCAAATTCTGTCATTCCCTGTCGCTTCAGGGTTTTTGCCAACCATCGCAAATAACGTCGCGTTTCTGCTGCTGAATAACCCCGATTGTCGTGAGGCGTATCTAACTTTTCGCTTAAATAATCATCAAATAATTTCGTCAAACATTGATTGTAATATTCTTCTTGTTTCTCATTATCCCAAAAACGCTTCTTCTCCGTTTTTAGCGTTCTAGGGTAAGCCTCTGGCAGTAAATTTAATAATAAAGGTTTGCGTGCCAAAGCTAAAAAACCTTGGGGATCGCCTTGAATTGCTTGCCATATATGGGAAGCATTTCGAGAGTCCAAATAATCTCGAATTTGCTCATTTTGCCAATCTTGTAGACATAATTTTTCTTTGATGTCAAGCTCTGTTTTACAACTTTCATAATCTTTAACGCGACAACAAATTGCCAAAGCTAACTGCTGATATTGGCGATCTTCTTGGAATTGATTAATGGCTTGAATGCAATCCTCTTTCAATGCTTTTAACTCATCCAAACCATCCAAAAGTGGAATAAATCGATCCTGCTTTAACCAGCGATCGCCAATTTCGCGATCGAGACCGTAGCGATCGTATAATTCCTCTATCAACCATTTTGCAATTGTTTGCGGGGGTCGCCAATTGGAAAGCTCAAAAATAACAGGAACGGGTTCTTTTTTATCCGCATCCGCTTTCTCGATTAACGCATTTGCTAAATTTAATAATTCCGTTGTTTTCCCACTTCCCGGCTCTCCTAAAATTACCAAACGTTGAGTTTTCTCATTCTCAAATACTTCCAAAATCGAGCGATCGGGAGAAAGCAGCATTAAACGCCCCGTCTTCACATTCTCCCACATTCGATTGACAATATTTCCTTTCGGTTGTAACTGTCCGGATTGATAACGATCGAGATCGATCGCACCCTTCCAACGTTCTTTAAACTGGGATATAAGCGCTTTTACTAACTTCTTTCGGATCGCCTCTTCTCGCTCGGGATTATCAGGTTGATAAATGGCTGCTAAATAGGAGAGATAACCAAAAATCCCCGCCATTGCGATCGCAAAAAACCACCGCAAACCCGTAGGAATCGCTTTAGGAATACCGGGAAGCTGGTTCACCGAAAAGGCAACTAACGCCGAAAATACCGCCAGCAGCAAATAAATAACAAAAATCGTCCACTTTTTGAACTGGGGATGAGTCATAGCAGAATTGAAGACAAGGAGAGCGATCGCGATTGCCAATAAGCGAGAAGCACTGGAAATCTGCCTTATTTTAACTCCTGCTCGCAGACAACGCGATCGCTACTCCCAACGTAGCAAGCGATCGCATCCAATAGTCCGCAACTCATCCAACAACGGCATTTTTCCTCACAGCGATCGCAAGGCGCGATCGCAATCCTCAATCAGATCGTTAATATTCTCCAATCCCACTGACAAGCGCAATAAACTCTCTGGCGCGCGCGTGTATTTCCCTTCCACAGAGGCGCGATGTTCGATTAGACTCTCCACCCCTCCCAAACTCGTAGCGCGGCGAAATAGCTTCACATTCGCTGCCATCGCAAAGGCTTCTTTTTGACCTCCTTTGAGTTCGATGGAAAGCATGCCTCCAAAATCCGACATTTGTTGAGTCGCGATCGCGTAACCCGAATGAGAAAGCAAACCGGGATAATGAACTCGGGCGATCGCCGGATGTCGTTCCAACCAAGCGGCTAATTGGGCGGCGTTGGCGCAATGTCCTTTCATCCGGTAGGGTAACGTTGCAATGCCTCGCAAAATCAACCAGCAATCGAAGGGAGAAGCAACAGCCCCTCCAATATGGTGGATGTGGCGGATTTTCTCGAAAAACTCCGAATTCTGACGACCAATAACCGCACCCCCCAAAACATCGCTATGTCCCCCCAAATATTTGGTTGTCGAATGCACCACGAGATCGCAGCCTAAAGTAAAAGGCTGTTGCAATACAGGAGTCGCCCAAGTGTTATCGCAGGCGCACAACGCCCCCGCATCATGAGCGATCGCGGCAACTTCGCCGATATCTGTCACTTTAAGCATGGGGTTGGAGGGGGTTTCCAGCCAAACCAAGCGAGTATCGGGGGTAATGGCGGCTTTTACCTCCGATAAATCCGTCATGTCTGCAAAGGTCACTTTTAATCCCCAAGACTGCATCAGCGATCGCAATAATGCCCCCGTCCCGGAATAGGCATCATGAGGTGCAACAACGCGATCGCCGGGGTTTAATGCCTGAAAAACGCTCATCGTCGCCGCCGATCCCGAAGCAAACGCCGCCGCGACTTCCCCTCCTTCCAAAGATTGCAAGCATTCTTCCAGCATGACTCGGTTGGGATGGCGATCGCGAATGTATTCGTAACCGCGAGGATAACTCCCATCTGTCTCCTTTTCGAAGGTCGTGGAAAGATAAAGCGGTGGGGTGACAGCCCCCGTCGCGGGGTCTGGGTTGCGTCCGGCGTGAATGGCGCGGGTTTCAATTTCCATCTCGATCTTTTTCCTCGTAACCTTTAAAACTCTATATTAATTGAATGCCTATTCAAGCACAAAAAAATTGGGTTTACCACCCAATTTTTTTACAGATGAGATTCGGGAGATTCTCGTTTAATAATTCCAGCGAACGCCTTTAGTTCCCCCAGTTTTCCAACCTCGGCCATTTCGAATATCTAAGTGAACGAAACCCTTTTTCGCACCGTAACCGAGGGCACCGTACCAGTTTTTATCCAACCAATTTTGGAATTCATAAATATCCTTCCCAAGGGGTTTGATATCGGCAGCCCCGCCATATAAATGTTGGGAATTTTGCGCCCCGCCAACTTCTCGATTGATCCTCGGAGGGCGATACCAAGAGGTTACTAAAAGCGGTGCATTCCATTCCTCTCGAATTTTATCGAGTTCTTTAGAAATGGTGAGGATATTTTTAATAACGTTCGGATCTTTGGGAATGCGACGGACATCACGCTGGGTCACTTCTCCCACTGTAAAATATTTGGAAATTTTGGCATTATCGTCCTGCCAATTGATTCCTTCATTCACGACGGGTTTGGCGTAGGAGGCTTCGGAAAGGAATAGATCGGCTTCGGCGCTTCTTCTTCTTCGCAATCCTTCTTCTACATTGCTGCCCGGATTGACATACAATAAAAAGGCGCGACGCATATCCCCCCAATTGCGATCGCGCAAGTTGCGAGAAATGGTTTGAAAATCTTCTTGGTCGGGATTGTAAAAATACGCGCCTAAATTATAACCAAAACTCAATAACGCGCCCCTTTGATTTTCATTCAATTCCAACCAAGTGGGAATTCTTTCTAGAGGTGGGAGATAATCTTGTTCGAGTTGATATTCAAGGAGATTATCGGCTTCTTGTTGAGTAATTTTCTCTCCCAAACGAAACTTACCCCCATCTCGTTTTCTCGTCGTTCCCCAACCAATCGTAATGGGTTCGCCTCCCGATAAGGGATCGGGATAGGCTTCAAGATGGCAACCTTCAAATTGTTTGATTAATTGTACTCCAGAATAAGGCACTTCTCCCGGTAGAAGTTTTCCCGTTGCTGGGTCATCGGGGGCGCGAAAAAGGTCGAGTGCTTGTTTTGTTTTTTCCGCTCCGAGTTCCTGTTCAATATAGGCAAAGGCTTCTTTTTGATGAGGCAACTTTTTGTAAAAAGCTGCCATGCGTTCAACAGTATCCATAATAATAATTGCGGTGTTCTTCCCTGATTTTAAGAAATATATAATAAAGTTGGAAGTTTAAAGTCAAGTGCAGATTAATTTTTCTTAAGATATTAATCCCACGATCGTACTCTCTATTCGATTAACAATCTCCCTGTAAATAGGTAATAACTATCGCGTCAGTGCGATCGATCGCAATGCAGGAATTTTGCGAGAAGCGATCGCTTACAATAATCGCTGCAAAGCCAGAGTAAATCCGGGAATAACATCTTCTCCTGCTAATGTTGCATTCTGCGGATATTCAGTAATCGAACCATCTGCGCGATAGACAAAAGCACGACGATTGGTGCGATCGATTAACCAACCTAAGTTCACGCCATTTTCGATATATTCTTTCATTTTTTCTTGTAACTGGGTGAGACTGTCGGTTTTAGAACGAATTTCAATGACAAAATCGGGGACAATCTCACAGAATTCATCTTCTCCCGAATCCCACCCTTCTGGTAAGCGCGATCGGGCAATAAAAGCGGCATCAGGAGAACGCAAAGCACCATTAGGTAGTAGAAAACCCGTACTTGAACTAAAGACTTCTCCTAAGTCATTTTGGTCTGCGAAAACGAGTAAATAGGCATCTGCTTTGAGTTCTCGATTGCCCGAAATTTTTCCTGTGGGTGGCATTGTACTTAAAGTTCCGTCAGCATTGCGTTCGAATCTCAGTTCGGGATTTTGGGAACTGAGTCGCATTAATTCGTCATCGGTCGCGGGTTTGAATGCCTGTACCATAATCGCAATATCTGCTTTTGCTCTCCATCTTAACCCGCTCTCTTGATAAGCTGATAGTATCCGAGACAAACTGGCTCTTCCTTGCGGCATCTCAAAGACTATGGAACCCGATCGCCTTCCTCCAAAAAAATTTCCTCGCGTTCCCTTTGAACGGCGCTTTTATGCCTTTGTTATCGATTTAACGGTAACGTGGCTGCTGAGTACCTTTGCAGGTCAGAGTGCGGTACAAGCGATCGTTTTCTTCTTAATGTGGATTGTTTTGCGGGTGGTGGTGGTGGATAAAAATCAGGGTCAGAGTTTGGGATCGTGGTGTATGGATATCAAAGTTCTCAATTTACGGTTTCGCAAGGTTCCGGATGTTTTTGAACTGGCCAAGCGAGAAGGGGTTGTTGGGGGACTGGCCGCGTTTGCATCTGTTGGTTTCAATCTTCTCTTCCTCAATCCCTTTGCTTCTTTGTTGCTGGTTTCTCCCCTAATTATCGATTGCGCGATCGCCTATGCGGATGATGACTGGAATCAAGCCTTTCACGATCGCATCTTCGGGACGGTGATGATACAAACCAAACGCGGCTATTCTCTCGATATTCGCTTGCGGAGATTGCTTGCAGATTTGCGCTATCGTATGCGAAAATGAGAAGTTGCGTTGAAAATTAGACATCGAAGGGAATTACTGGAACTATGGCAAGCAAAAAGGGCGCGAGACTCATCATCACTTTAGAGTGTACGGAATGTCGCACGAATCCTAATAAGCGATCGAAAGGAGTGTCTCGCTATACAACCATGAAAAATCGTCGCAATACCACCGGACGGATGGAATTGAAGAAGTTTTGCACCCACTGCAATAAACACACCGTCCACAAAGAAATCAAGTAAGCGATCGCGCAATCTTCCCCCGAAACACTCGACTCGCTCATTACTCAAAACTAACACCTCAAACTTAGGATAACCGAGAAAACATGGCTTATTACCGCAAGCGTCTTTCCCCCATCAAACCCGGCGAACCCATCGATTATAAGGATATCGAACTCCTTCGCAAATTCATCACCGAACGAGGTAAAATTCTTCCCCGTCGCATTACCAATTTGACCGCGAAGCAGCAACGGGATTTAACCTTAGCGATCAAACGCGCTAGATATATGGCACTTTTACCCTATATCAATATCGAAAGCTAGATTGGATGGGTAGATTTTACATGAGAAGCGATCGCGCGGTGCGATCGTTTTTTGTTATTATAGCAAGTCCATTTAAGTTTGCTATATTTATTAGTTGTTTAGCGATTGATAGAGCTATTTCAAATATTGGGAACAGCGTTGTAAATACAAACGAGCCACCAGATCGCCTGCATTTAATTTTAAACATTCTTCAAAGCGTTGTGCTGCTTCTACATAGGATTTTTTCCAATAGAACAAAATTCCCTCTTCAAAACGGGAAGAGGTGGAAATTTTGAGTTCTCGACTTTTGGGATCGTCACCATCCAAGACCTCAAAAATAGCCACTTCTCGATTCTTCCCTTTCACTTTCAACTTATCGATAAAGCGAAAATTATACTCGATGGGATTCTTTAAAGCTGCTAAAGTATGATGGGAAATGACTAAATTAATGCTATATTCCTTGGTTAATTGTTCCAAACGTGAAGCCAAATTAACCGTATCGCCGATCGCAGTTCCATCCATGCGATTCGAGCCGCCAACAATACCTAGCATAAACGAACCCGTGTTAATACCAATGCCGATTTTAATTTTATTTTGGTCGTTGCGATCGCGATCGGCATTATACTCATTGAGACGGTTGAGAATAGAAATTCCTGCTCTTAGAGCATCATCTGCCGTGCCGCCAAATAACGCCATAATTTCATCGCCGATATATTTATCGATAAAACCATTATTTTCCGTAATCGAAGGCTCCATATAAGCTAAATAAGAATTGATGAATTGGAAATTTTCTTCCGGACTGAGCTTTTCGCTGAGGGTGGTAAAATTGCGAATATCGGCAAACAGAACTGACATTTCCTGTTGAATTTGATCCCCTAAATTCACATCGAGAATTGTTTCTTTTTTCAAGAATTCAAGGAATTGACGGGGAACAAAACGACTGTAAGCCTGATTGATATAGGAAAGCTGTAAATGGGTTTTGATTCGGGCAATGAGTTCGGATTTAGAAATCGGTTTAGTTAAGTAATCATTCGCACCAGAATTAAGTCCCTCGACCAGATCTGCAACTTGATTCTTCGCTGTTAACATTAAAATCGGCAGTTCGTTGGGTAAATATTTTTCTCGCAATCTTTGGCAAACTTCATATCCCGTCATGCGCGGCATCATAACATCGAGTAAAACAAGATCCGGTCGCAAGCCATTAGCGATCGCCTCCAAGGCTTCCCAACCATTATTAGCTTGTGCGATCGTATAATTTTCGAAAGCTAAATAATTCACTAAAACTTGTAGATTTACGGGTTCGTCATCAACAATTAAGATTGTAAATTGTCGATCCCGCACAATTTTAGTAGGAACGATGGCTTCCTCAGATGGTATTTTTTCTTCGAGTAGGATAGGCGCTTGGATTATCTCTTCATCCGGTTTCCATGCTCTTTCCCGATCGTTTTGAAGTTCCCCCGAAATGGGCAGCGTAAAGATAAATTTAGAGCCGTGATTCATCCTGGACTCTACTCGAATTTTGCCATCGTGTAATTCAATCAACTGTTTGGTAATTGTCAATCCCAGACCCGTTCCCCCATATTCCCTTGCTGTAGACCCATCAGCTTGTTCAAAAGATTCAAAAATGCGTTCGATTTTGGCTTCTGGAATGCCAATTCCCGTATCGGCAACGGTAATTTCGACGAAAGAAGCAGAAGAAGGAGCGTTTTTGACTGACTTGACCTTTGCTGAAATTTCTACTCGACCAAAGTTCGTAAATTTAATCGCATTGCCGACTAAATTATGTAGAATTTGTTGCAGGCGGTTTTCATCGGCTTTTACATTGGGTAAATGCGGAGAAATCGCGTTGACTAATTTAATATCTTTTGTGCCAATCGCCACGCGATTCAAACTCAAGACAACCTCGGCAATTTCTCTCATGCCGATGGATTTTAATTGAAGTTCGATATTATTGTGGCGAAGTTTGGAAAAATCAAGAATATCATTGACTAAATTCGCTAAGCGATGCCCACTTTGAGACACCATAACTAAGTTCTTTTGCTGTAAATTAGTCAATTTTCCCGTCGCACCTTCTAACATGGATTCGGTAATGCCGATCATTCCATTTAAGGGCGTTCGCAATTCGTGGGACGTATTAGCAAGGAATTCATTTTTGAGGCGATCGAGGCGCTGGAGTTCTGCATTTTGTGTTTCTAATTTTTGGAAAGATTCTTGTAATTGGACGGCCATCGTATTAAAGGATTCTGCCAATTCTCCCAATTCATCCGATCGCTCTACAGGAACAGTTTGATCCCAATTTCCTGCCGATAATTTCTTCGCTGCTTCATTCAGGCTAAAAATTCCTTGGGAAATCCAACGAGAAGTCAGAATTCCTACCAAAATCGCAACGATCAAGGCAATAAAACAAAGAATAACTGTCGTGCGAGTATTCGCATGGATCTGCGCCATAAAATCTGCTTCCGGAACGGCAACGACAATTAGCCAATCCAAACCAAATTCATCTTGATAGGGCGTGACTTGTAAAAGTTGGCGCTTGCCTCTGAGGTTAAACGCAAGTTGTTGCGTTATTTCAATGCGATCGAATTCGCCAAATTTATCTCGTAAATATTGAGCCGTCCCACTAATTAAAGTGTTCGCACTTTCAGTGGCTTCAATACGTTTGGGTTTATCATTTTCTTCTATAAACGGGAGATCTTTGGTAGAGGACGCAACCAATAAGCCATTGCGTTCGATGATAAACGTCTCTCCCGTTTTACCAATTTTTAAAGTTTGTAAAAAATCCCCGATCGCCAATAAAGAGAGATCCACTGCAAAAACTGCTTCGAGATCGCCGCCCTCATTGTAAACTGGAGTCAAAGCGGGTAAAGCCAGATTTTCGTAAGGTGCGACCCAAACATAAACATCCCCCCAAGTCGATTTTCCCGCCTGTTTTCCCGCTAGATACCACGGTCGGTTTAAAAGATTGTAATCAGGGAAAGCTGAAAGCCGTTTAACGCGATCGCCCTGTTGGTTGGTGCTATAGGTTTCATAGTTGCGATCGGGGGTTTCGATAAACGAATAAGCCACATTGGGCGGGTTATCGGGAACGAATTCTGCACCGCTAAACAAACCGTTTGCCGTTCCGATATAGATGTAGGAAGTATCGGGGAAAGTCTGAATTTGCCGCCAAAAATGGCGTTCGAGAGAGAGGGGATCGGTCAAATCCAACTTGCCCGAGTTTAAATCATCGGTACTAATGCGGTTGATCAGATGGGGCGTGTAAAGATAGGTATTGAGGCGTTCTTGAATGCGATCGGTGATTTCTCCCCGCAACTGCCCCGCCAAGTCATCTACGGCTTCCTGTCCGTTACGAAAGGAAAGATAACCCGTTAGTCCCACCGCAACGGCAATTTGCACCACAAAGGGAACGACGAGGAGGATGCGCAGGGGAACTTTTTTGAAAAGATTGGCAATGGGACGGTTGAGAACAGACATAAGAACAGTTTATACGAAGATCTTAGTTCTATTTTCATCAACTTTACCCCGACCAACCGGAAGATTGCGATCGCGATTATTGGATTTGTGGGGATTTATAGAGAGAAAAATATCGCTTTGGGATGGCGATCGCCTGCCCGAAAAAGCTACAAAATGTGAAGAAATTTAAGGGAATTTCTTGAAAGCAATCTATAGGTCAAACAATCTCGTAAAATAAAGGTTGTGAATTGTACATGAATTTGACATGGAGGTACTAAGATGTCAGAAGAAACATCGGAAAGACTATTATCTAGAATCGTCAGAAATCCTCGATTATTTAACGGTCGTCCTTGTATTCGAGGAATGAACATTAGAGTCTCAGAAGTAAAGTCCTTATTAATAGAACAAAATCTGAGTTTTGAGGAAGTTTTAGTCAAAATGCCTGCTCTTGAGGAAGATGATTTACGAGCGGTTTTATTGTATAGCTCGCTTCAGTAACACGGAAAAGAGCGATCTTAAGTTGCTATATTGAGGGTCTAAATATGTTTTTACTTAATGAAAAAATAAAAGCGATTGCTTAAAGTATAGCGATCGCTTTCAAAACCTGCAATAATTTACTCGCACTTTGCAAATCTAATAAAGAAAGCGGCGGCATATATTGATATGTAAGTTGTTCTCCTTTTTGAATATACACGAATAAATAACTCAATCCATTGGTCGCTAAACCCCAGACATTTTCTTGATATTCAAGACTCTTATACGCATGAGTTAAAAGCTGAGGTAGACCGTAAAAGGGTTCGGTTAAACCTTTTTTGGTTTCAATCACTAGAATCCAGATATCTGTTTGGGTATCGAGCGATCGCTCTTTATTGACGGCAACAATATCAAATCGCCCGGAAATAATGGTCTCGTTATCCTCAAATTCAATGCGTTCGATATTTTTTTCAACCTGCATTTGAATAGGATATCGATAAAATCCTGCTAAACGTAATAAAGGGGCAACGGCAATTAAGCGAACTTGTCCTTCTAAGACTTCTTCAGTTTCAAGAGAGGGAAGAAAGTCATTATAAATTTTTTTAAGTTCTTGTTGTTCACTCTCTGTAATTGGCTCGAGAGATAACAAAGATTCAAATGAGTTATCAGAGCGCTCTTGAAAACCTAATAATTTGCGAACTTCTCCGATCGTTAGATTTCTGGCTTGTAATGCTGTCATGGGTCTACGAATATTTTGCTTAGTTTTATTGTACCAGATAAGCGATTGGGTCTAAATAATGAGTTCGTCTCAATGCCCACTTTACTGGGATTTCAAATACTCTAAAAAATCCAATAACTCATCATCGGTTAACACTTGGCGCGATCGCTTGCCATAACGCTCGACTAAAAATTCTCGTCCTTGGCTTTGCGTCCATTGCAAGCGTTTGATTTCGATGTTGGTTTGGGCAAGGATATCCGAAAAATCAATCGATTCTCCCGCTACTTTCATCGGGGAAGCACTCGGTTCTTCAAGGGGAATGGCTGCAACTTCAGGAGGGGATTCTGGAGGAGGTGTTAGGGAAGGGGAGGGACTTTCCATCACAGGATCGGGAGGAAGGGGTTCTGAGGGAGGAGGCGGAAAATCAAAATCAGGAGCGACGGTTTCCGGCACTTCTGCATCTCCAGAAGCAGCAATATCGGTAGGAGGTAGAACTGAAGATACTGGAGTCAGGCTGGGCGGCGGCACATCGGGCAAAGCTAGCTCATCCTGATGTGCCAATCTTTCCGGACTCATTGTTTCCTCCTCTCGAGAAAAAGGCAGAGCTGCAGCAGGAGTTGGTGACGATAAATGCGGAGGATAGCCGTTGAGCGATCGCGCTTCGGATAAAGATTCAGGCAAAGATTCGGGTAAAGAAGGGGTTTCCTCGAAATTTAGCAATGCGAGAGCGCGATTTCGAGCGCGATCTTCGGCCTCCTCGATCGTCTCCGCAGCCCCGAGACCCGTTCCCAAGCTCGCTCCCTCGGCATGGATGGTGACTCGCACCACATATTTGCCTTGCTCGAATTGAAGCAACTCGCTCGAGAGACTGCCTTGGGGATAGCGGGAACGGAATAGCTTTAACAACATAACCTAGAGAATCAAGAATGAAGATTTTGAAGAAAAAGTCATTTTCGGATCGATCGCTATCTTACTACCAATTTTCTAAATTACTGCCCCAGATTGCAAGGATCGAGCTCGAAAAAGCCAATTGTCCTCAAAACTTGCCAATCCCCCGATAAAATTTACAATAGGAAAGAACAAATTTTTGCATTTTACTCACTTTTTGATGATAGAGTGAGGAAATGTCAAAAAAACAGTATCGAGAGAAAGCCTCGCTCGACCGACTTTTGGGGAAGCAGCACCGAAATCTTAGCGATCGCTCTCCCCAATTGCCTTTTCTAATTGCCTTGTCCAAAGTGCAAAGATCGAGTGCAAAAGTTAGGCGCAAAGATTAGGCGCAAAGATTGGGAGTTGAGTTGTAAATTTCTTGGTTTTGCATTTCGAGGCCGAAAATTTTCGGAAGCGTCCGAGCCGCAAGCTAGTGGGGACACGATCCCCAAGCTAACCCTTCGAGTTCGACGCAATCCCTTTCTTCTCCTCGACTCTGGCGATCGGCTGCGGGCGATGGCGATCGCCTTCAAACCTCTCCATGCTTCCAGAACAACGCTCGAATTACAAGGAACCTTTCAAAAATGAATTTCTCAATCGCTACATTGCTATCTCAGTTCAGCCAAGATAAATTAGTTGCTGGCAAGATCCTCGAAAAAAAGTTGGGATGCGATGACGATCTCGATGTCCAAAAGCTGCAAATTGCCCTCGATGCGTTAGAAAAAGCAGGTATTTTAACCAAAGACATGGGAAAGTATCGGCGGGTTGCCCGCGAGGATATTATCGAGGCCAAATTACGCTGCTCCAGTAAAGGCTTTTGTTTTGCCATTCAAGACGACGAAGGCACTGAAGATATTTACGTGCGGGAAAGCCATTTAAGTAGCGCTTGGAATGGCGACCGCGTCCTCGTGAAGATTGTTAAAGAAGGCAGCCGCCGACGCTCTCCCGAAGGTGCCGTCCAAGTCATTCTCGATCGCGCTAATCCTTCTCTCCTCGCCCGCATCAAAAAGACCACCAACGGCTATCGTGCCGTCCCTCTCGACGATCGCCTGTTGTTCGAGTTGCAATTGCTCGACGACAGCGCCAAATTAGATACGGCGATCGACCATTTGGTACACGTGGAAGTCCGGCGCTATCCCTTGGGAGGCAATCTGCCCGTCGGTCGCGTGACCAAGATATTGGGTAGCGATGCCGAAGCCGCCAACGATATCGATATTGTCGCCTGCAAGCACGATCTGCCCCAAGCCTTCAGCGAAAAGCACCTCGAAGCCGCCAAATCTTCTCCTAAGCCCGCCCCATCCGGTAAAATTGCCAAAGCCGAAATCGGTCGCCGCTTGGACTTGCGATCGGTGCTGACGGTGACATTAGAAGACGAAAACTTTTTGGATGGTAAATATCCCGAACTGGTAGAAAATGCCTTCAGTTTAGAACCCTTGTCCGACGACCAATGGCATTTGGGCATTCACATTGCAGATTTCTCCCATTACCTCGAATACGAATCGATCTTGGATATTGAGGCGAAAAAGCGGGGAACAGCAGTCTATTTACGGGATTTTACCCTCCCGCTTTTTCCCGAAAGCATTACCCGTCGGTGTTCCTTTTTAGTGGGTCAAGAACGCCTGTCGATCAGTGTTTTGCTCACCGTCGATAAAACCGGACAAGTGACCGAGTTTGACATTCAACCCAGCACGATTAAAGTAGACCATCAACTCAGTTATCAACAAGTTCAATCTTTTCTGCGCCAGCAAGAAGACGTGCCGAAAGAACTCGATGAAGCCGTAGAAATGCTCGATCGCCTGTTTTATCACCTCGCGCCTTTGGTGAAGGCTCAACGCATTCAGCGCGGCGGTTTTGAATTCTCTCTCATTGATACCATCTGTCCTTTCAAAGATGAAGGGCGCTTGGGGGCGATCGTCAACAATAGCGCTTTGCCCATTCGCGCCCTCTTAACGGAATTGTGCGTTTTGGCGGGGAAAGCCGTGGCCGATCACTGTCGCGCCCTTGAATTGCCCGCCCTCTACTGCATTCAGTCAGAACCGGATCTGATGGAGTTGGACGACTTCATCAAATTGGGACTCAATCTCGATTTGGATTTGGATATTGAATCGGAAGAAGAGATTCAGCCCCGAGACTATCAGAGTTTCGTGCAGGAGTTGACCAATTCCGAACATCCCAAAATTCTGACCTATTGCCTGAAACACACCCTCAAATCCCCCTATTACAGCACCAAACCGGGGGCGCACTTCGGATTGGCTTATAGCGACGGTTACTGTCACGTTACCAGTCCGGGACGGCGCTATGCAGACTTGATTTTGCAGCGCATCTTACACGTTCTCTTTGATGAAGGTCGCGATCGCCGTTCGACGCGATCGCGCAAAGGCGTAAACCTCGGTAGCAACAATTGTCATGGGGAAGTCAATTGGGCGGTTTTGCCCGCGACGATCCAAGGCCAATGGGAACACGATCTCGCCGTTGCCGTTCACCATCTCAACGAGCGGGATAAAGTAGCAGAAGATGCCGAAAGCGACTTGGACGGTTTGAAAAAAGCCGAAAAAATGAAAGAACGCACCGGGGAAGTTTTCCAAGGCTTAATTACAGGCGTGCAGTCCTACGGTTTCTTCGTCGAAATTGAAGAATTAATGGTTGAGGGTTTGGTGCACGTCAGTTCCCTAAAAGATGATTGGTACGAATACCGATCGCGCCACAGTTGCTTGGTGGGACGCAAAAATCGCACGGCCTATCGTCTGGGCGATCGCGTAGACGTACAGGTTAAAAGCGTAGATTACTATCGCCAACAAATCGATCTTGTTACTGTCGGAGGAGGCAGCGAAGCCAGTAACGAAGACTTTGAAGACGAGTAAATCTCAGTTATCAGTTATTAGTTATCAGTTGACGATGAAACCTTTAATTTTAGGTGTGAGTGGGGCGAGCGGTTTAATTTATGCGGTGCGCGCTCTTAAATACTTGTTGGAAGCAGACTATACAATCGATTTAGTCGCTTCTAAAGCGAGTTTTATGGTGTGGCAGGCAGAGCAAAACTTGCGAATGCCCCCAGAACCGACAGAACAAGAGCAATTTTGGCGCGATCGCGCGGGGGTTGCCAAAGGGGGACTCCTGCGCTGTCATCGTTGGAATGACGTGGGGGCAACCATTGCCTCGGGTTCTTTCCGGACGTTGGGAGCGATCGTCATGCCCTGTAGCATGAGTACCGTTGCCAAAATCGCCCAAGGGTTGAGTTCCGACCTGCTCGAGCGCATGGCTGACGTACAATTAAAAGAAGGGCAAAAATTGGTTCTCGTCCCCCGAGAAACCCCTTTGAGTTTGATTCACCTGCGCAACCTCACTGCTGTTGCCGAAGCTGGAGCGCGGATCGTCCCTGCCATTCCCGCTTGGTATCACAACCCCCAAACCATTGAGGATCTAGTAGATTTTGTCGTTGCTAGGGCATTAGATCAATTCGATATCGATTGCATCCCCCTCAACCGATGGCAAGGCGGGAATCCCCCCTAGCTATCTTTAGAATCCCCCCTAACCCCCCTTTGGAAGAGGGGAAAACTGATAACTGATAACTGATAACTGAAAAGATGCGTGCAACGTGGATGGTACTGCTGGCGATCGCAATGGGACTGATTCTGCTTCAGAATTGGGAACCCCCGCTATCCCTCATTCTTTTTGGCACGGAAACGATCGCGCTTCCTCTCGCGGTTTGGTTGAGTTTGGGAGTCTTGACAGGAATGGGCATCAGTCTAGTCGTGCAACTGCTGAACTCGACGCTTACCGTCCCATCGCGTAAAACCGATCCCGAAGTTGCCCCCCGCTATCGCCAAACAACCAGCCAAAAACGTCGCACTCGTCCCCAAGGAAAATCTGATTGGGAAGTATCGCCTTCAAGCGAGTGGGATCCCCTTCCCGAAGATGATGGCGGTTGGGGAATCGACGAACCCCCCGTCGAAACAACCGTTCCCAAAACCAATTTTCCCGAAAGCGAACTCCGCAAAAATGCTCGCACCCCCCAACGCAATCCCCCTCCAAAAGAACGTCCTCGCCAACAAGACCCCCAAAAGCAAGAATCTAAACCCACCTCCACCCAAACCCCCGAAGGCATCTATGATGCAAATTATCGAGTCATTTCACCCCCCAATACCGAGGAAAGCGAATCCCCGTCAGAAGGGAATGAAAATTGGGAGTTTTAACATTTTGTTGTTGGTGGTTAGTTGTTGGTTGCCTGCACTGAGCGAAGCCGAAGTGTTGGGTGTTGGTTTTTGGCCTTTTCCAGGTAGAGAGGTTTTTGCCGCAGAATTGGCAGAAATTCGCGAACGAGGGCGGTTAGTTGTGGCAGTGAAGGATAATTTACGTCCTTTGGGATTTCGGGACGAACAGGGCAATTTACAGGGATTAGAAATTGATATTGCCAGAAAGTTGGCCGAAGAACTTCTCGGCGATCGCAATGCTCTGATTTTACAACCCGTCTCAAATGCAGAACGCCTAAATGTTGCCATCGCCGGGGAAGTCGATCTAACGATCGCCCGAGTCGGGACAACACCATCGCGATCGCGTTTGGTCAATTTCAGCCGCTACTATTATCTTGACAGTACCGGATTTGTCACCCGCGAGCCGAACATTCGCAGCAGAGTCGATCTGAGGTCTCGCAGAGTTGCCGTTTTAGAAGGGTCGAGCACTATCGCCATCATCCGCCATGCCCTACCCGAAGCGCAATTGCTGGGAGTCTCATCCTATCGGGAAGCCTTGAGGGTATTGGAAGCCGGAGAAGCCATTGCTTTTGCCGGCGATCGCAGCTTGCTGATGGGGTGGGTGCAAGAGTATCCTCAATATCGCCTGTTGTGCGATCGCCTCGGCGGAATTCCCCTCGCGGTTGTCCTTCCCAAAGGCTTACAGAATAGTGAATTATATTTACAGGTCAATCAAGCGATCGCCAAGTGGCAAGACTCGGGATGGTTGCAAGACCGAATCGACTATTGGGGTCTGAGCAATTGAGAAAAGCACCCTGAAGATGGCACAATCGATCGTTGGTCATGAGTTATTGATGATTGGGTCTCAAACAACCAATAACCAATCCCCGACCCACCCCCCAACCCCCGACCCACCCCCCAAGAGGGGGAAAGCAAGAGGGGGAGTGCAACTAATAACCAATAACAAAACCATGAAAGAACAACTCCCTCTCGTTTACATTTCTCTTTTGTTAGTTTTGCTAACAGGAACTGCAATCTTTCTTTTTCGACAAGTTTTTCAGACTCGTCGCCTCGAGAATCAATTCTCTAAACTCCAGCAAACTGTAAAAGAAGGTAATGCTACGTCAAAAGACTATTACGAGTTGGGGAGTATGTTCCTGAAGAAAAAGCTATACGTCCGATCCGCTCAAATTTTGCAAAAAGGTCTGAAATTGGCTAATAAAGAAGAAGTTGAACCCGAAAATGTTGCTCTGATCTACAATGCACTGGGATTTTCTTATTTATCTCGCGAACAATACGATTTAGCGATCCGCAATTATAAAGAAGCACTTAAGTTATATCCGGAATATGCGATCGCCAACAATAATCTTGCCAGTGTCTATGAAAAGAAAACAATGGATGCAAAAGCCTTAGAAACCTATCGAGAAACCCTCAAATACGATCCGGAGAACAAAATCGCAAAAAGGCGAGTCGAATCCTTACAAAAGCGTTTTGCGACTCCTTAAATTCAACCTCAGAAAACGGCTTGTCGATCTTGGGAAAATGAAGAGGAACTTATTACTAAATTACCTTGAGAAACGCGAACGGAAGTAATTTTAAGCGGTTGGATAGGTAGAGTAATTCTAAATTCCGTACCGCGATCAACCCCAGAAAAAACTTCAATTTTACCGTCGTGCTGTTCAATAACGCGATAACAAATCGATAATCCCAAACCCGTTCCTTGACCGATGGGTTTTGTAGTAAAAAAGGGATTGAAAATTTTAGACTGAATTTCCTCTGGAATTCCAGAGCCATTATCGAGAATGCCAATCTGAATAGTATTTTCTTCTGTTTTTCGAGTATGAATCCTAACTTGTTTGGGTTCGATTTGACTTTCTAAAAGTGCATCAATACTGTTAACAATTAAATTCAGAAAAACTTGATTGAGTTGAGCGGGATAGCAAGAAATTAGAGGTAAATCCCCATAGTCTTTAATAATTTCAATTCCTTGTTTGATTTTGCTACTGAGAATAATTAAAGTATTATCGAGTCCTTCATGAAGATCTACCTCTTTGACATCTGCTTCATCCAAGCGGGAAAAATTTCGTAGGGAAGTCACGATTTCCCGAATGCGCTGAGTCCCCATCCGCATTGATGCCAAAATTCTGGGAAAATCAGCCTGCACAAAATCAAAGTCGATCGCCTCTAATTTCTCTTGAATTTGGGGTGCGCGATCGGGATACGATTCTTGGTAGAGTGAAATAAGAGCGAATAAATCGTCGAGATAGTCTGTTGCATGGGTGACATTTCCATGAATAAAATTAACGGGATTATTAATTTCATGAGCAATTCCGGCAACCATTTCTCCCAAACTTGACATTTTTTCGGTTTGAATCAATTGTGCTTGGGTTTCTTGCAAAGTGACTAAAGTCTCTTGTAATTCTCGCGTTCGTTCTTCAACCCGTTCTTCTAAAAAATGCCGGGCATTGGCAAGTTCATCCAGTTGTTGTTTGACTTTACGAATGAGTTGATTGAGAGAGTCTGCTAAGACTCCAACCTCATCGTGAGTTTTAACGCGAACTTGGAGATTGTAATTTGAATTTTGGGTAACTTTACGGGCAGTTTCTGTGACGGCTTCAAGAGGACGGGCAATTTTACGTCCGGTATACAGAGAGAGAACGACAGCCGCACCAATTGAAATCAAGAGACTGGCAATAATAATTCGTTCTCGCAAAGCCTCAGCTTCTCGGAGTTGTTGATTGGCCGTTTCTTGCGTTTTGATGGCAATCCCGAGTACGTTTTCAAGCTGACCCGTTAATTTTTCAAATTGAATATCAATTTGTCGGCTTTCGTCATCGAGTACGGATAGCAGCACTTTTTTTTGCGCGTCTGCTCGCCCTTCATCCGATAAATTAAGCGGATTGACTTGCGGCCAAATTGCCTCGATGCGTTCCACATAGGCTCGAATGGTTATTTGATAACCTTGGTAAAGTTTTTCGATTGATTTTGCCGATCGCCGATCGCGATCGCGGCCCGCTTCAAGCCGTTCCAATAATTCATTCGTATGCTTGATATCGGTTTGAAACTGTCCCACCTCATAGCGAAACCAAATCGGGTCTTCAACCGAAGCAATCAGCTTTTGGGGATGAGCGCGAATTTTAAGGATACAGGTTTCTAAATCGTGCAAGAGAACTTCTTGTTTCGCTGCATTATCGAGATTTTCCCGCGCTCTTTCTTGATAACGATCTCCGAGGGATAAGCCCAACATTATCCCAGACATTGAAATTCCCATCGCCAGAGAACTGGCATAAACAATTTTTTTAGAAATACTGAAAAGGTTCCACTTTACCGACCATTTTTTCACCCGTTTAAGTCTCCGCGATTGCTAATTATTTGGGAATGCCAGCCGATATTCCCCTTACTGAATTTAAAGATAATCTTCTTCACCGATGGCTCGATATCCTTCGCGAATCAGATCGTAGTCCTCATCCTTGGCCGGAACCATTTCTGATTCTGCATATTTTTTGTTAGCAGGAGAAACTAAAATGGCTTCCATGATTTCTCGTTCGTTTTCGACGATGCGATCGCGCATTTCTTCAATACATTCACTCTCTAAAGAAGGATTAGCCACGAGGATGTCATTGGGCAGTTGCTCCCCGGTAGCGATCGTAGAAAAGTCCGACCCGGAAAGATTTTGTTCGCCTAAAACTCGCTGATAGCGGGTGCTGGCATCGGCCCAAGCATCGAGTGCGCCTTCTTTGAGTTCGAGCAAGCCGCTATCGTCGCCGATCGTCTTGGTTTTAAAGTCTTTGTTTAACTCTAATCCCGCGTCTTTTAAGAGGCGTAAAACTCCCAAATGTCCGGCTGTCGAGCCTTCTTCGCGAATGCCGATAGTTTTGCCCTTTAGGTCTTCGACGCGTTTCATCTCGGTGCCGGCGACTCCGAGAATGACGGTGTGATAGCCCGGACGGGTAATCCCCACGAGAGGAATGGCGTTGGCTTTTGCGTTCATGAGCACGTATTCCGAGGGACCGGCGAGGGCGAGATCGATGCGATCGAACATTAAAGCCGGAGCCGCCGAAACATGAGTACTGACTGGAAAGAGTTCGACGGGAATTCCCAAAACCTCTCCTAGGGTTGTTTGAAATGCTCCAAATTCATCTTTAAGGCGTTCTTCTCCCGGAATATCGGTTACGGCAAATCGCAATTGTTCCGGACAACTAGCGATCGCTTCGGCAGGGTTTCCAGAGGAGGATGAAGGGGTGCTTTCTCCAGTAGAACTACAAGCCATGACCAATAGCAAAGGCAATAGGAATAAGTTTTTGATTTTCATTGCTTGCTTGCTCAATTTCTTAGGTTTTTAACCTTTTAACTTCCTCAATTTTCAAAATAAAACTCCTGAAAGAATAATATTATTTTAACAATTGAGGTTAAGTCTGGAATAGATACAACTGACTTATTGATATTTCTAAGTAGTTTGGAAAACGCTTACAAGCGCTAGACTTCTAGGTTTTTCATATTATAGCTTTTTGATATGAAGGAATTATTAAGAACGAGTATATTCATGTAAAC
>JBCCVR010000009.1:0-77039 GCA_039194995.1 Cyanobacteria bacterium P01_E01_bin.42
GAGCGCCCAGAGTAGTTTCCCTAAAACCGACAGCCAATCTTTTAACCGTTCGGAATTGGCGGAATTGCGGGGGAGAATCAGGGCAACAGCAACCCCAATGACAATATTCGGCCAGCTTAAATTGGCAGTCAGCAAAAACCAGATTGTCAAGCGTAAGATCAAATGTCCAACCACGCAAACCCCATCCAAAATAATAGAATTAAAATCAAGCTCATCCCCCCAATTAAATGATCGAATTGCTCCGGAACTCGCGGCCATTTTACGTTTAATCGTTTAAAGATTAACCAGTAAGCCAGCCAGCCCAGCGCGATCGTTGCCAAGGGTTTGATCGTATTTTCAAGATTATAAGCATCATAGTAGGCAACATTAGCCCCAATCAACCCCAAAAGGAGGATTATTACCGCAATCCAAAAACCCGGTCGGCTTTTTTGAGTCTCGATGCCCCATTGATGGGGAACGAAAATAAATTTAGCAAAAGAGATGGCCGTTCCTAAAGCCGCAAGATTCATGCCGATAACCTGCCATTGCTGGAGATTTTTCATAGTCAGCACTTTTGCACCAAAACCCGCCAGCAAGGGAAAACCGGAAATAGAAAAACTGGCGATCGCGAGGGCAATCCACAATGGGGTCGCAATGGGCTGTTTTTGCAGTTCCTTGAGGTTGCGCGTGGGTAAAGTCCCGGTACACAAAAAGAGAGCCGATTTAACGAGTCCGTGGGTGAGGGCATAAAATCCGCCGACTTCCGGCGCGGCAAGGATAAACCCCAACTGAGAGACGGTATGAAAGGCCAGCATCCGCTTGGCATCCTTTTCAAAAACGGCGTAAAACACCCCCAGAAGCGCCGTGCAGACCCCAAAGATACGCACGACAGGATCGATCTCAGGCACGACAATGGCGCAGCGCAACAACGGAAAAATACCGCTCTTGACCGCAACCCCGGAAAGCATGGCTGAAACCGGGGTATCGGATTCGGAATGGGTCAGGGGCAACCACAGCCCCGAAACAAATACGCCGCCTTTCACTAAAAGTCCGACAAAAATTAGCGCCAAGGCTTCGGGGGGAGCGGCTCGCAAGCCAGCAAAGGAAAACGAGTGATTCGCCTGATAAACCAGCACCGCCCCGATCAGGAAAAAGAGCATGGCGACGTTGCTAATAAAGAGATAACGCAAGCCTACCCAAATCGTGCGATTGCTGCGAGGATAGACGATCGCGAGAAAGGCAGCAATACTCAGCACTTCAAGGGCAACGTACAAGCTGACAAAATCCGAACAGATAAAGGTGGCGTTGACGGTACCGTAGAGAATGACGATCTGGGTATAAAAAAAGGCGTTTTTATCGGTATCCCAACAATAGATAACCACGGCCAAGGTCACGAGGGCATTGGTTAGGATAAAAAAGCCGCTTGTCTCGTCGGCTTCTAAAGTTACGCCAAAGTTATCGAGGAGAGTGAGAGTGAAAGGATCGTGGAAGCAGAGCCAAGATCCATAGCCAATGGATGTTAAGGCCGTTAAAAGCGACAGGGAGCGATCCAGTCGAGGCAGGAGGTAAATGAGAAACCCAACAAAAAAGGGCAGGGCAACCCAGGCGATCGTAATTGTATTCATGTATTGTCGTGCTGGCCAGTCCCCCACATTAACTGCTTGTTAAGCGTAGAATCAAACGTCCAACCAAGCAAATCCCATCCAAAAGAGAACGAGTAGAGTCAGGCTCATCGCGCCGATTAAATGATTGAATTGTTCGATCGCCCGGGGTAATTTCAAGTCAAACCGTCTCAAAAGAAGATAGTAAACCAGCCAACCCAATGCGATCGTGACGAGGGGCTTAATGATATTTTCGAGATTATAAGCCTCATAATAGGCTACATTTGCCGCAATCAATCCTATTAAAAGAATGGCGATCGCAATCCAAAAACCACGCCTTTTCGGTTTCCCACCTGCTTGGTTTTGATGGGGGAGAAAAATAAACTTAGCATACATGATTGACGTTCCCAAAGCCGCCACATTCATGCCGATCGCTTGCCACTCTAGAATATTCTTCATGGTTAACACCTTTGCCCCGAAACCCGAGAGGAGGGGAAAACCGGAGATCGAGAAACTCGCGATCGCCAAGGCTATCCACATGGGAGTGGCGATCGGCTTTTGTTGCAATTCTTCCAAGTTGCGGCTGGGCAAATTCCCGACAATTAAAAAGAGCGCGCTTTTGACCAGACCGTGAGTGAGGGCGTAAAACCCACCCACTTCCGGCGCGGCCAAGATAAAGCCCAGTTGGGAAATGGTGGAGAAGGCGAGGATGCGTTTGGTATCTTTGCCAAACAGGCCGTAGGCGACCCCTAGCAGGGCGCTAGCCACGCCGAAAAAGCGGATAATGGGATTTACCTCTTCTAAAACCACCGCGCAACGCAGGAGGGGAAAAATGCCGCTTTTGACTGCAACCCCGGAAAGCATTGCAGAAACCGGGGTTTCCGATTCGGCATGGGTGAGGGGCAGCCAACAACCGGATACAAACACTCCCCCTTTCCCCAAGAGTCCCAAAAAAATGAGGGCGAGGGCTTCGGGAGGGGCTTCGGGCAAGCCCGAAAAAACAAAGGAATGATTGGCTTTGTACACCAGCACTGCACCAATGAGGTAGAAGAGCATGGCGACGTTACTGATGAACAGGTAGCGCAACCCCACCCACATCGAGCGATCGCTGCGAGGATAGGTGATGGCGAGAAAGGCCGCAATCCCGCTCACTTCCAAAGCAACGTACAAGCTGACAAAATCCGAGCAGATAAAGGTGGAATTAACACTACCGTGGAGAATGAGAACTTGAGTATAGAAAAAAGCCGTTTTATCGGTATCCCAACAGTAAATAATCACGGCCAGCGTGACGATGGCATTGGTCAGAATAAAAAAGCCACTCGCCGTATCGACTTCTAGGGTGACTCCGAAATTATCGAGCAACGTCAAGACAAAGTTAGCATCTCGAGCAAAGAGGGTAAATCCATAGGCGATGGAGGCGAGGGCAGTGGTTAAAGCGAGGAAACGATCCAGTCGAGGCAGGAGATAAATGAGGAAGCCGACGAAGAAAGGGAGGGTAATCCAAGCGATAGTGAGATTTTCCATGGGCTATGTGTTATCTTGCTCGATTTCGCGGGTGTCTAAGGTGGGATGATCGCGGGAGAGTTTCATCACTCCCACCAACATTAAGGCTTGAATGGAAAGACCGATGACGATCGCGGTTAAAATCGCCCCTTGGGGAACGGGATCGGCGTAAGCGACCTCCCTCGCGCCGCTATCCGAGAGAATGGGGGTCAAGAACCCATCTCGCGAGGCGATGAGGACGTAGTAGGCGATCGCGCCCGTACTCATCACGTCCATGGAGACAATTTTCATCAACAGGTTTTTTTTCAGAAAGATACCGAAAAAGCCACAGAGGATCGTGGCAAAAACAAATGCTTCTAACACGGAATTCAGATTGGGCATAATAGTGTCTGCTAGAATACACGATTGGCGATCGCGACGGTAAGCCTCGCAAGTCAGATCGTGTATTATTGTCCGTTAAAATGACGCTCCAACCAGTGGCGATCGAAAATCGATTGATAAATGCGATTATTTACTTTCAGGATTCCTTCTCGGGCGATCGCCAAACCCGACAGCAACAATTCTTTTTCGGTTTCGCTATAGGTGGCGGGAGCTTCTCCTTCGATGGCGATTTGTTGATAAATACTCAGAAGTTCTTGACTGCGATCGCTTTTGAGGATGCGATCGCGCACGGTTTTTAAATGTTCCGGGTCGTCTTTGGCTTCCCAATTCTTCAGGATATTTTCTTGCACCAAATCGGCGATCCACTGTTCTTCGCCGTTGGGGGGGATTTCGGTTTTGGCGTTGCGAATCAAGCTGCAAACTTTTTGGGTCAAAAAGGGCTGTCCCCCCGTCCAATCGATAATCGCTTTAAGGACGGTTTGGGGATTATTCACGCTTAAACCGTAGAGGAGGGGTTGTGCCTCGTTAACTTTGAAGCCTTCGAGGTGGATGGGACGACCGATATTAAAGGGGGTTTTTTGGGGATCGGCGATCAAGGTGGAGGGAGTGGCAGATCCAAAGAGGGCAAAGGTCAGGCGATCGTAAATAGGATCGATTGCTCGTTGATTGTAACAGGAACGAATCAGGGCAAAAAAGTCATTGACAGGGAAATCTAAACTTAAAATGCAGTCGATTTCGTCTACAAAGATGACGATATTTGCGGGTTCGTCGCTGTCTTCTTGTTTGACTTCTGTTAGCACCACTTCTTCGATAAATTGTTTTAAGCGTTGGGGGGCGGGAATGTCGGTAAGTTCCTTCCACCAAGGGGTTAGTTTGAATTTTTTCAGCAATTTGAATTTGCGCCACATTTCCACGGCAATGCCCTTATACCATTGGTCGGGGGTTGTATTTTCGCCGCCGACTCCGGTGAGGTCGATGGAAATGCAGCGATAGCCTTCTTTGCGCAGTTCGTTCATGATCCGCACCATAAGGCTAGATTTGCCCATCTGTCGGGCGTTGAAGGTATAGCAGAACTGACCCTGACGCATGGCTTGATAGAGGTGGCGATCTGCGGAACGAACCACGTAGGTGGGAGCGTTGACGTTTAAGCTACCGCCGATTTGATAATCGAAGGAGTCGGCTTGTTCGTCGCTTTTGAGGAGAGCGTTTTCGAGTTTGAGTTCGGCTTGGGTTTTTTCGAGGACTTCGACGGTGTTAGAGAGTTCGGCGGTGCGTTCTTTGACTTTTTGCTCTAAGGTGCGATTGTATTCTTCGAGGCGATCGTAGAGGCGGGCATTTTCAATCGCGATCGCGGCTTGGGCGGAGAGGGTTTGCAGGAGTTCCACGCGATCGCTCGTAAAAGCATTCGTGGTCGAGTTATTTTCGAGGTAGAGAATGCCGCTTAATTTACCTTGATTGATGAGGGGAGTACAGAGGATGGATTTAGGTTGGTTGGCAATAATATAAGGGTCGCGGGTATATTTTCCTTCGTTAACCGCATCGTTTAAGACGATAGTTTTTTGGTGGTGAATGACCGAGTTGACAATGGCAGGGGAGAGATCGGAGTCTGGGGATTCGATGGGGAGTGATTGCAGGATGGAGGTTTGTTGGCTGTTGAGGATTTGTTGTGCCTCAATGACCCAAGTTTTGTCGCGATCGAGGATTAAAATCCCTTTTTGTGCGCCTGCATTTTCAATGGCGATACTTATCAGTTGTTCGAGGAGTCGATCCAGTTGGATTTCTCCGGCGAGAGCTTGAGAGGCTTTAATGACGGTGCCTAAATCGAGGGTTTCAGAAATTTCTGTAGAAGTGCTGGTGAAGGTTTGCACTGTCATCTCGGTTAGCGCTTCGCCTTGGAGCCGATCGAGAATGGGGGCAAGGAGATCGGGATAGTTTTGTTCGAGAAGGTCGGTTTTAACTTTAGCTCCCCATCGGGCATAGCAGTAGTAGGCTTCTTGCATATAGCCGCTCGCAATTCTTTCTTGACTCCGGCTGAGGTAAAATCTAGCGGCAAGTTCGTTGGCAAGGGCTTCTTCATGGGTATATTCGTTTTCTTTCGCTCCGGCAATGGCGAGATCGTAAAGTTCCATTGCTTCGTAAGGGCGATCTAACACTCGATAATACTCTGCTTGTACTAAGTCAGCCTTGTGTTGAAAGTTCATCGGCGCGTATTGAGCCCATTTTTGCAAGATTTCTTGATTGGATTCTACAATTTCCCAATTTTTCGCTTGATTATCAATCTCAGAATCAACTGCCAAAAGACCTAATGAATAATACAATTTATGTAAGGAGACTATCTGGAGAGCAACTTCGCTCTCGATATACGTTGCGGTTATACGAGATTGTTCCAGAGAATTAGTGTAATCTTCCAAAAAATAAAACAACATAGATTTAGCAATATGAGCAACAAATAATATAGTGAAAGCATTAGCAACTTGAAGTTGAGGAATTTTAATAATCTCATTAAAACTTTCTCCGACCAAACACCTTACATCTTCAGATTCTCCCATTAAATTCAATCCAAATTGCTGCCAAATTCCTGAATGATTGATTGCTAACTCCGATTTTAATTTTCTCATTAAATCTTGATAAGGACGTTGTTGTTCTCTTATTTCTTTTAAATTATTTCCTACATAAAACATCGTATTACAATAATTAAGCAAGCAATAAGATGCAAATTCTAAATCTCCTGTATCTAAGCCAGACTGCATGGCTTTCAACAAGGGGGAAAAACTGACCTTTATATGCTCATTACAAGCTCGAATAAAAACATTAAAAATGAGTTGTACTTTACATTCATTTTCTTTAGATGGAAAGCGTTCAAGAAGTTTAAGTGAAATTAATCCAGCATTATAGCTTTGCTCAATCTGACCCATTCCAAGTAATAAGACTGCTCCGTAGATATAACCAACGCTAGATAAAGATGAATATCCATCTTCTAAAGAGGACAAGATAACGGCAGATGCTATTTTTTGAAAAAGATTGGGTTGGGCAAAGTAAGTTGGACTAAGTAAAGTAGAGAGGAGTTTTACCTTAGCAAAATTAACAGGATTTTTTAATTCTTTAACAATACCAATAGTTTCAAGATCGGGGATATCTATATTTTCGATCCCAATATCCGAAAAATCTTGTAAGGAACACCCTAGTAATTCTAAAGTTTCCAAACCAGTCTCGATCGCCGGTAACATATTGTTTTGAACAATGTATGACTGGACTTTCATTTGATAGACTGCTACTCGATCTAGGATGTTTTTAGTATATTGCAAAGTCAAGTTTGCGAGTTGTTCTGATTGCTCGAAATGAGCATTCAGAGATTCTAGTTCGATCGCGAGAAGGTGTAGATCTCGAGTCAATTGATATTGATTGTGCCAATTTTCTGTTGTGAGACAATCTAGACCGCTACAACAGTATTTTAAAGCGGCTTCATAGGCTGCTGAAGTTTTCGCTTTGAGTGCCGCTACTAAGTTTAATTCGGCGAGCTTCTCCTTTTCTTTCGCTGGTGTTAGCGTAGTGCTCCCTATATTGAGTTGATTGACAATATTAAAAATTTTCAAGTCGAGTTCTTCCTCAGGCGTATTTCGTAAGAGCAAGTTGCCAATAGTGCGATGAGTTTTTTGTTTGTCTTCATCTCGAATTAAAGAATAACTTGCCTGTTGGACGCGATCGTGCAAAAACCGATAGCTAACTATTACAGATCTGTCCTTTGTCTCTTCTATACTTCCTTGGAAAAACTTGTACGCTTCGCTAATCGGTAAAATAAGCCCTTCTTGTAATGCACTCCACATATCGACAGCAACTTCTTCTTGAGACTCCTCACAAATTGTTGCCAAAGTCTCTAGCTCGAATTGGTTGCCAATACAAGCTGCCAATCGTAGTACATTTTGTGTTGCCTCCGGTAATTTCTGCAACCGCCCTACCATGAATTGCACCACATCATCTGTAAGCGCTGCATCGCGAATTTTAACAAGATCGCATTCCCAATAGCCTAAGTTGCGATTAAATGCAATGAGTTCGTCTTCATGCAGCCCCTGTAAAAATTGAGTTGTAAAGAATGGGTTGCCTCGGGTTTTTTGCGTTACCAATTCCGTTAGAGGTCGAGCCAATTCTTGTCCGCAACTGAAGGTTTCGGCAACCAACTGATTGATATGATGAAAGGCTAAAGGCTGTAAGGTAATCGTAGAAATAACAGCTTGGTTTTTTTCAAGTTCGGTTAAAGTTAGCATCAAGGGATGGGCGGGAAAAACCTCGTTATCGCGATATGCCCCCAAAACTAGCAAATAGCTCGTTTCCGATTCACCTATTAACAAATTCAGTAGATTCAACGAAGCCGAATCCGCCCACTGTAAATCGTCCAAGAAAATGACTAGGGGATGTTCTCGGGTTGCAAACACCTGCAAGAAATTACCAAATAGCAAATTAAAGCGATTCAAGGCTGCATTGCCAGAGAGTTCGGGAACGGGTGGCTGTTTGCCCACAATCCTTTCCAGGGAAGGGATGGCATCAATAATAACTTGACCGTTTTCTCCCAATGCTTCAAGAATTTTAGCCTTCCAGACAGCGAGTTCTGTGTCGGATTCTTCCAATAGCTGTTCTATCAAATCTCGGAAGGCTTGGACGAATGCAGAGAAGGGAATATTGCGATTGAACTGATCGAATTTACCCTTGATAAAGTAGCCTCGTTGTTTGACGATGGGTTTGTGAACTTCGTTCACGACAGCAGTTTTCCCAATTCCCGAAAATCCTGCGACCAAAACCAATTCACTCTTTCCTCTGCATTCCTCCCGATCGCGGGAAAATTCAGCAGGATCGGCAAGGTGATTTTTCTCTGGAGAGGCAACGCGAACAAAGGCATCGAGTAAAGTTTGCACCTCTGCTTCTCGTCCGTAGAGCTTTTCCGGGATGAGAAAGCGATCGCATACATCCCGCGCGCCCAGTTCAAATAAGGTAATTTCTCCGATTGTTTCTAACTGTTGCAGGCATTCCTCGAGATCGGACTGCAAGCCCAATGCACTCTGATAGCGGTTTTCGGCATTTTTTGCCATCAACTTGAAGACGATCGCCCGTAACATTTCCGGAATCTTCTCGCGATCGCTAGTTGTGGGAAATTGTACCTCTCGGGCGATATGAAAATGGATCAACTCCATTGCATCGTTACTTTCAAAGGGCAACTTGCCTGTCAGAAGCTCAAAAAAAGTTACCCCAAGAGAATAGAAATCCGTTCGATAGTCCAGCCCTCGATTCATGCGTCCAGTTTGTTCGGGAGAAATATAAGCAAGGGTTCCTTCGAGAAAACTGGGATTCGTGAGTTGTTTCTGTTCTTTAGGGAGTAAGCTAGAAATACTGAAGTCAATAAGTACAATTTGCTTGGTTTCGGGATGGATAAGAATATTAGCAGGTTTAATATCTTTATGAATGATACGCTGTTGAATGAGATAATGAAGAGATTCTGTAATTTGAATAGCAATCGTTAGAAATTCCTTTAAATCACGAGGAGATTGCTGCCAGTAGTCAGAAAGAGAAATGGCTCCCTCATCGGGCATCACGAGTGCATAACCATTACTGCAACGTTCGAGGGCAAGTGGACGAACGATTGTAGGATGTTCGAGATGGCGAGTAATAACATATTGATTTCGAAATCTGACCAACTCACTAAAATCAGGGTTGGGGTTGCGAAGAACTTTGATAATGAACGATTGGCGATCGCTTTGCGTTACGCTAGTCGTATCGCCTACATGAATGGCGCGATAGACGCGGGTGCGACTTCCGGTATAGATGGGTTGGGTTTCCTGATAACTCGCTAATTTCATGTTGCTCGATTATCTCTGATGTCAGTTACAGAAGACATACACCTCAGTTGGGAAGGACGGGTTCTGCGATCGCCAAAAATAACAGCTTTTGAGGAATATCGGGTTTCTAATTGTAAATTATATCGCCGAATCCCAAATCCCGTTAAGATTTGGCGAGCAAGCAAAATACTCGCACGACAAAATAATTGACATGGGATAGAAACCCAATATCCAAACTCTAATTTTTTACGCTCCAAATAAAAACCAAGGCTGCAATTGAATTTGTGGATAAATTTATGACTCTATCCCATAAAACCGAGCCGGATTATCCCACAAAATTTTCCGAACAACTTCTTTTGATAGCTTTTCTTCAAGAGTAATCACTTCCTTAATCAAATCGGGTTTGTGGTCGCCATGAGGGTAATCGGAACCAAATAGCAAATTGTCCGTACCGATATATTGAATGGTTTCGGCCAGATAGGGTTCGGATGGCTCGATCGCAATAAAACACTGGCGGCGAAAATATTCAGACGGTTTCATTTTTACATTTTCTGCTATTTCCCAGTGCAGGCGTTCGTACTCTTCATCCAGTCGCCAGAGCCAATAGGGCAACCAACCGCAACCGGACTCGAGAAAAGCAACTCTTAGTTTGGGGTGACGCTCTAATACACCCCCTTCAATTAATGCCAACAATCCCAACATCTGCTCCATGGGATGAGAGGATGCGTGCTGGGCAAAATGGCTTTGAAATCGATCTGCGCCTATAGTGGGCAAGCGAGAATGAGTGCCTTCGTGAATGCCGATCGCGATGTCGAGTTCTTCGCATTCTCGCCAAAAGGGTTCGTAGGCTGGATCTTTTAATAATCGTCCCTTAACGGGATTAGGGCGTAAAAACACGGCTTTCCAGCCAAAATCGGCAAACCGCCGCAACTCCGAAACCATTTCCTCGGGAGCGTGAAAATTCACGACTCCCACGCCTCTGAGAATGTCGGGATCGTAGCTGCAAAAGTCCTTTAACCAATTGTTGTAAGCCCTGACAAAAGCTCCGACTAAAGGAACTGGCATTGTATCGATCGCTAAAATCCACAGTGTATGACTGGGATACATCCACGAGATATCAACTCCCATTTGTTTCATGGCTCGGACGTGAGACTCGGAATCAAAACCCGCCAAGCCAGCTTCGGGATAATTCGCGTCAACCGTGCGCGACCATAGAGCAGCAGCTTCATCGGATACCTGAAACCAAATCTTTTCCCCGGCGATGGTCATATCCGGCAATAGAGCAAAACGTCTAAATGCGGGTTCTAGATAATGCTGCCACATTTCCATCGGCTCCCATACATGAGAATCCGCGTCAATGATTCGATATTCCTCGAACATAGCGATCGCCTCCATTTGGCATTGAGTTTACATCCACATGGGAAAAGAATTGAGTTGGCTTTCTGTCAGGGGCTGCGCGAGCCAACCCATTTGCTCGGGAACATCATAAAGCCTTCCCGCTCCCAAACGTCTCCAAAAGTGGCGCATTCCCGGGACGATAACCTTAACAACTTTCAAACCGATATCCGGACGGGTTTGATCCAAAACCAACATTTCCATGCCCTGTTGCTCGATGATTTGCTTGCATTTCAGGATATCCTCGCGTAAATCGTCGCTCCAAATTTCATGATAATCGGTCGCGACTTTGGGAGAAATCTTCTCATCGGGAACGAGATAAGGATGCCGTTCCAATGTTACTGTTTTCCACCACTCTAGGGCGAGAGGATCGGCCGAGGGGACGTAATTGGTGCTTCCATCTGCATTGGCGAGCAATACCGACGGAAGAATCTGATTGAGTTCGGTCAATGCTCTTTGGATGGCGATCGCCGGGTCGAAATGCGTTCCATAACCCAACAAAATATCTTCAACTTCGCGATCGCGTCTCTTGCTAATTGCGGCAAAAGTCGGGATATTCAGATCGCTGGTAATATCTAAAACCCAAAGTTCGCGATCGAGGGTTTGGTAATAAGCCTTCATTGCCTGAAAATAAGGCTCGTCAAAACTATCTAACGCGATCGCGGGTTTTCGGAGGCGATTATACCACCATAAAGCGACGCTATCGCGCTCCACCAACTCCATAAAACCTTGTAGGATTGCCTCTTCTAGGGTGTTTCCTGCTGCGCAGCCATTGGAGTCCGCCCAACAATCTGGCTTTTCGGTTTTGGGATAGCCGTAATAACAGTAAGCTGTCGGTAAATATTTGAATTCCTCGGCACTCAAAGACCAAACGGGAGTCCAATCTATTTCTCTTTCTTCGTCAAAAGGTTCTGGCACCTTCTGAAACCAGCCATCGTGCTTTGCATTCCATTCTTGGCGGTTTTGGTATTGCGATTCGCTAAAGTTCATGCAAGCATTGGGATGAATACCCCGCTCTCCCAATTTTTGATAACTATTTTTTTCTCGAATCTCATCGCCTTGAAAGATACCGGAATATCTCTCAATCGCTTCGCACAAACCGCTAACTTTTGCTTGTATATCGCTCCTGCCTTTTCCCGAACTCCGACCAGCTAAGTTTTGCTGCAAGGCTTGTAGATTATCAAATATGGGGGTGATATGATGTTTAGCGAGATAAGTATGAGTCAGATCGTTCGCTGCGATCGATACTTTTTCTAATCCTCGAACGACTCCCGTTAGAGGGCTAATATGGTGTTGGTATTTTCTGAAGGTTTCTTGCGGCAGTACGCAACGATGTCCGCCTTCTGTCGTAAAAGTTTTTTTGCGCCTTCCGAGAATGAGAGGCTGGGGTGTTGTCTTCCGAAATTCTTCTCGTCCGCATTTCGGACATTGAGGGCGCTTCACAATAATATGCTTTTTTGTTTCCAGAGAAAGAGTATCATGGGCGATAATGGCATCTTCCAAGCGTTGATTCCCTCGTAAAACCCATTTTAAAACCTCCGTTGCCGCCATCCCTACAGCAGTTTGGTAAGTAGAGGTTAAGGAATGAGAGGTGGGATGGAAAGGATAAGCAATATCTTTGCGCCTGCGAACGAATTCTTCAACAGGGCTATTCCCTCGCAAGCGCTGTGCCAGACATTCCCAACAGCCAGTTTTTCCGGGATGAAATATCGGTCCGAACCACAGAATCGTTCCTACAGGCTTCACTAACATCCACGGGTGCGATGTTTCTAAGGCTTGTTCATTAAAACGCTCCAGACCCTCTTGTAGATAGCTATCGGTTAAGACTATAGTGATATTCGCTTCATCGGAGATTTGGAAGTGTAGCGACTCTAAGGTAGAAATCAAGCCCGAGGCAGTCACCGAACCAAAAGTTTTTACAGCAACTTTGGTCGTTTGCAATCGCTGTTTGGCTGTTTCTATATCAATATTTAGAGTTTCGCAGAATGTTGTCAGTTGACTGCTTTGTTCTGGGCTATTTTCAACAATATAGCCTCTTTTCTCCATCTCCATCAAAGCATAGCGCACTTTTGCACCCATCTCCATTGCTGCTTGCAATGAAGTTTGTTCGGGCAGTAAATGAAAGATCGTTTCTTCGACGATTTCTTGAGTAGTACGATTACCGTCAATTAAAGAGGCTAATACTTGATATATTTTCTCTTCACTGAGAAAAAAAGAATCTCTTTCTGAAAAAATCAAGACTCCTTCTTTCTCTAATGTTTCTGCTTGATAGCAATTTTTAAATCTTGGCTTCTCGATCATAATAATTTCATTAAATAACAATAAATTCATCAGTAGATTGATTACAAGACGCTGTAATTATCTATTGATGAATCGACTGAACAAACTGTAGCTTGATTAGAAGGTGCAAGCGGGAATATAAGCAGGAGGATCGATCGTTACAGGATTGTCATTGTTAGCCCATTCCCTGAGTTGCGAATCCATCACTTTCTCCGATCGTGGGGGATAAGGTAAAGTCAGGGTCAGCATTTGACTCAAACTCTCCGACAATGAACCAGAAGAATTCTTTCGATCGACCTTAACATCTACATTACCAAAACAGTCAAGATCGACACCGTACTTCTTAAAAATTGATTTAATGGTATCGGAGTCATTTCCTTGCAAGGCTTGTTTGATCTCGACGTCTTCTGGAGTATCGGATAACCAAGAACTCGCGATTAATTGAGATACTTTTTTATGAGCTTGTTCCATTTTCTCGCGGACTTCCGAGACTTCTGCTTGCTGTCCCGATCGCTCGATATAATTCAGCAATGCTTGGAAATCTGCTTCAAATTCGACTTGGGCTGTAGATACCATCTTTTGACTCCTTAATGACTTGAGTTGGGTTAATATTTCAGAGTCCGCGTGTAGCTCTTACTGATTGCACAGCGATAAGTTGCTCACAAATTATATCTTTGATTTTCACATTTCTGCGATCGCTCCGTTAAACAGTGCAGGCAGGAATATAAGCAGGAGGATGAATTAAAGAAGGATCGTCATTGTTTGCCCACGCTCTGAGCTGTGAATCCATCACTTCCTCCGGTCGGGGGGGATAAGGTAAAGTCAGAGTTGGGATTGGCTCCGATCTCTCGTGAAATGAGCCAGAAGAATTGTTCTCATTAATTTCGATATTTACGCTTCCAAAACAATCCAAATCCGCACCGTACTTCTTAAAAACAGATTTGATTGTATCGGAGTCTTTTCCTCGCAAGGCTTGTTCGATTTCGACTTCTTCTGGAGTATTGGATAACCACGAGCCTGCAATCAGTTGGGTAACTTTCTTGTGTACTTTCTCCATTTTCTCGCGGACTTCCGAGACTTCTGCTTCTTGTCCCGAACGCTCGATGTAGCTCAGCAATGCTTGGAAATCTGCTTCAAATTCTACTCGGGCTGTAGATGTCATTTTTTGACTCCTTTATGACTGTGAGGGTTATGGGACATTTTAACATCCATCAATAATTCTAGCTGTTACATTTTGTAACGAATTATTGATGGATTACTTTTTGTTATTGGATTCTCTTATTTGGCAGAAAACAGCCAAATTATCAAGAAAATGAATGCCCAACCCTCATAAAGTCAATATAACCCAAGACAAATTCAGCAGAGGTATTTACAAAGTGCAAGTGGGAAGATACGCATGAGTGGGTTCGAGGTCTTGCGGATTTGTATTATTTACCCAATCTACGATTTGTCCGTCCGTAACTTCTGCAGGACGCGGCGGATAAGGCAAATTCAATTGCTTCTTCTGTTGGTCGATACTGCCATAGAAAGTGTCCCAGTCAACAGTAACTGTTACCCCGTCCAACAATTCATTTAAATTGACACCAAGATCGGTAAATGCTTGCTTGATTTTAGTCGAATTGTTGGTCAGTAACGCTGCTCGGAGCTGACTTCCATCTATACTGCCTGATAGCCAAGATTGAGCGAGCAGTTGAAGAATTTTTTTATGTAATTGGTCGAACTCCTCACTATTGGCGATCGCATTCCTTTGCAAGGCTAATTCGCACAAGGTCTGACATAACGCCTCTACTTTAGGGTGACGTTGAAGTGGCATTTTTATTTACCTCACTCTTGGATTTTCTTGACTCGATTAGAGCACAGCAAAATCAATCTGTCAAGATTTAATTGTACTCATCGTCGTGCTGCATTTTCTTCTCCTAGTAAATCCGACATTCGCACGAACTTAAAAAAATTGACTTTATATTAAGACATTGTGTTGTAAATCTCCGTTACCTCCGTTTCCATCACGTGAAACCCATCCCTCTGGGTATGAGATGTAGCCTGCGATCGCCACATCTCGCAATTTTGACAAGCCGGACGATCTTCCAGTTGATGAAGAAGGGTATCCTGCCTGAATTGTCGAAAGGCTTCTCCTTGCCAGATTTCTTGCAGGTTTTGTTGGCGGTAATCTCCCATACTTTCCGTTGCGCCATCAAAACCCAAGCGAAATATAGTTTCAATGCAATAATAAACTCTCCCATCCGGCAAAACTGCCATTTCAGAAAAAGGAAACGAACAAGGCCATCGTCCTCCAGCCTGTTGTAAATAAGATTGTACCAACTTACTTGCTTGTGCGTTCGTTCCTTGAATCCGCATATTTGTTTCTTCATATTTAGCAACATTTAAGAGAAAAATGCTATCGACCTTTTCTAGCCATTCTTGTTTAAATTGCGCTTCTGCCTCTGGGGGAATATTAGGATTTCTGATAAAAGATGTTCGGACGGAACAAGGCATCTTCAGGCGATCGCGCAAGCGCAGAAAAGTATCGATATTAGCTTTGACGCGCCCAAAATCCGAACCGCGAATTCGCCGATAAGTTTCCGCATCCGTCGCATCTAAACTCACATCAAGACTCGTAAGACCTGCTTCGAGAAGGGCAAGCGATCGTGCTTCATTCAATAGCTGTCCGTTGGTGGTAACGTGTACCCGAGGCGCGCCTTCTTGGCGACAGAGACGGATGAAATCGACAAGTTGGGGATGTAATAAAGGCTCTTCTACACTACCAATAGATACAGAAGTGCCAAAAGTACCGCAATCTCGGGCGAGTCGCTCCATTATTTCCCAAGACATGGCACGATTTCCTTGGAAAAAATCAGTGGTATGGGTCGGTTTGATATCAGGACTGTGATAGGGACACATCACGCATTTGAGATTGCAAGTATTGCCGATAATTGCTCGTACAAATGTCGGGCTGGCCGCTTTGCCATAATGTTCTGCAAAATAATGTAAGGCTTCTTCGGTATTGATTTGGCTAACAACGGTAAAAGCGTCGGGAAGGTTGTGGAGATTGCGCGATCGCTTTGCCAGTTCTCGAAAAAAAGGTGCTAATTTCTGGCTCAAAGTGTCAGGATAGAGATAGGCAAGGACGGGATAGGGCGGTAATCCCAATTCTGAAGTGACGGGGAGTTTCGGCTGGAACAGGAGAATTTGCCGATGCGATCGCGCGGTTTCGAGGAGGCGATCGATACTTTTGGGGTGCAAGGGGATGCCGTGAGTCGGAATTTCCAATACCATCCCGGAGAGTGATTTTGCTTTTAGAATTGGAGAGGGTAACAGGTTTTGAGCATCTTTAACGAGCATATCGAGTAACCCCAGCATTAATTTTGGGCAATCTATTATCAGGCTACACTAAAGGATGTATTGACAGAAACCCAATCGTTTATACCAAACCATAAAAGCGAGCGGGATTATCCCAGAGAATCTTTTGGACGAGTTCGCGATCGCCCTTTTCTCCCATCGCCACCAACTCCATAATATTCTCCGGTTTGTGATCCATATGGGGATAATCCGAGCCAAAAATCAGATTGTCCGTGCTGATATATTTGATAATGTCTTTTAAATAGGCTTCCGAGGGTTCGATAGAAATAAAACACTGACGGCGAAAATACTCCGACGGCTTCATCTTCACCGTTTCTTTCACCTCCCAATAGAGATTCTCGTACTCCTCATCCAGCCGCCACAACCAATAGGGAAGCCAACCGCAACCGGATTCTAAAAAGGCAATTCTCAGTCCTGGATGCCGCTCTAAAACCCCGCCTTCTATCAAAGCCAGCATCGCCATCATTTGTTCCATCGGGTGAGAACAAGCGTGCATAGCAAAACGAGAATTAAAGCGATCGCTCCCTGTCGTCGGCAAGCGGGAGTGAGAGCCTTCGTGAATACCCACCGCCAGCCCTAATGCCTCGCATTCGGTCCAAAAGGGTTCGTAAGCGCGATCGCTCAATAATCGCCCTTTCACGGGGTTAGGACGCAAAAACACGCCCTTCCAGCCCCACTCGGCGATCTGGCGCACTTCTGCCGCCATCGTTTCGGGGTTGTGGAGATTAATTGCACCAATTCCTTTAAGGCGATCGGGGTCAAAGCTGCAAAAGTCCCTTAACCAGCGATTGTAAGCACTGGTGAACCCTCCGGCAACATCGGGAGGCAGGGAATCGATCGCCCAAAGCCAAAGCCCGTAAGTGGGGTAGAGAAATGCCAGATCCACCCCCATCACAATCATTTCCTGTAGGTGAGATTCGACATTATAGCCTTGTAAATATGCATTGGGATGAGCATTTTTCATTTGCGCGTTGGCATCTTGCCACACTTCTCGCGATACCTTTTCCACAATGTCTTCCCCTTTAATTCGCATCTCTGACGAGGGAGTAAAGTCCCTAAATTCGGGGTCAAGATAGTCTTTCCACATTGCCGGAGGTTCGATAACGTGGCTATCTGCATCAATAATTCGATATCCTTTAAACATTGGTTATTGGTTATTGATTATTGGTTGTTGATGAATCTTCTTACAAACACGAACCAAAGTAAAAATGCTTAACTCACATCCACATAGGAAAAGAATTGAGTTGACGTTCGGCTTTTTTCTCGGTTAACCACCCCATTTTTAGCGGTACATCATAAAGCCGTCCCTCTCCCAAACGCCTCCACATATGACGCATTCCCGGAACGATAACCTTAACCACTCGCAAACCGATATCGGGACGAGTTTGGTCTAAAACTAATAATTCCATGTTTCGATCTTCAACGATTTTTTGGCACAGTTTTACGTCTTCTAACAAATCGTGACTCGCCATTTGTTGATAATCTGCTCTCGTTTTTTTGTTCCCCGTCTCATCCCCTTTCAGATAGGGACAATCTGCTAGAGTTACCGTCGTCCACCAAGAAATTGCCAGAGGATCTGCTGAAGTGGGATATTGAGTGCTGCCATCTTTTTTAACAGATAATACATTGGGTAAAATTTGATTAACCTCTGTTAAGGCACGCGCGATCGCAATGCGAGCATCGAGATGAGAACCATAGCCTAACACAATATCTTCTACCTTGCGATCGCGACGATTGGTAATGGCGGCAAAGGTGGGAATGCCCAAATCGCTGGTAATATCCAACACCCACAAATCCCGCTCCAAACTTTCATAATAAGCCTGTAAGCGTTGAAAATAGGGATCGTTAAAACTCTCTAAATCCACTCGAGGGCGATGGATGAAATTATACCACCATAGAGCCACGGCATCCCGCTCCACCAACTCCATAAAGCCCTGTAAAATTGCCTCTTCCATTGTATTTCCCGCCGCGCAGCCGTTGGAATCCGCCCAACAATCCAGCAGATGTCCGTCAGTATAGCCATAATAACAGTATGCCGTGGGCAAATATTTAAAATCCTGCTGACTTAAAGACCAAACCGGAGTCCAAGCAATTTCTCGTTCCTCGTCAAAGGGGTCCGGTACTTTTTGAAACCAACCGTCACACTCCTGATTCCACTGCGATCGCGTTTCGTATTGCGCGGGACTGAAATTCATGCAAGCATTGGGATGGATGGCGCGATCGCCCAGACTGGCATAGCTGCCTCGTTCGCAGACTTCATATCCCTGCCATACTCCCGAATAGCGCTCGATCGCCTCGCAGAATCCGCTTGCCTTTGCCTGTGCGTCTGTCATTCCCTTTCCCGCACTGCGTCCGCCGATATTCTTGCGCAGATTGTCCAGATCGTCGAAAATGTTGCGAAAATGGTGGCGCGCGATATAAGAATGATTGAGGTCATGACCGGGCAGTTTTTGCAAGTCTCGCACCACTCCCGTGATAGGACTGACGTGATGGCGATAGGTTTGCAAGGTTTCTTCTGGGGTGCGCGATCGGTGTCCGCCATCGCGGGTAAAGGTTTTCTGGCGATGCCCCAAAACCACGGGTAACGCTCTTGTTTTTATTCCCTTCATCTGACCGCAACTCTGGCACTGGGGACGCTTGACCAGAAAGTGAGTTTGAGTTTGCAGGGTTAAGGTATCGTAAGACAGGAGAGTGCCTTCCAAAGGCGTATTTCCCCCACTCACAATCCATTTAAACACCTCCGTTGCCGCCATCCCCAAAACAGTTTGCATCGTAGAAGGGAGAAAGCCTTGGGGGGACTGTATCGATTTGCTATCCTGTTTTTTGCGCTGGATAAAACTGGCAATGGGTCGGTTTTCTCGCAAGCGGCTGGCCAAACATTCCCAACAGCCTGTTTTTTGGGGATTGAAGAAGGGTCCGATCCAAGGGATATTACCCGTAGGTTTCACCAACAACCACGGCGATCGCGTTGCTAATGCCCGCTCATTCCATTCTTTTAACTGGGGATCGAGATAATCCCCTGCTAAAATGACCGTTAAATCCCCTTCCTCGGCAATTTGAACGTGCATGGATGCAAGCAGATCGATAAAGTTGCCCTCGTCGATGCTGCCAACGGATTTCACTGCAACTGTTATCGATCGCAGGCGTTCGCTGGCTTCTTTAGCTGCCACCCCGAGGCGATCGCAAAAGATTTCTGCGGATTTCTGCAAAGAATCATCTCGTTCGACCAAATACCCCTGTTGTTCCAGTTGAAAGAGAGCGCGTTGAATTTGCAAGCTGATGTTGAGGATATCTTGAAATCCCGCCCCCTCAGAAAAGTTTTGCGGATCTTGCAAAAGTTCCAATTGCAAGCGATCGAAGATTTCATCGATTCTGCGATCGCCGTCGATTAAAGCGGCCAGTTGGTAATAAAGGCGATCGCCCAAACAAATGGAGTCTTGTTCCGAGAGGAGAAAGAGGCGATCGGGTTCTAAGGTCTCTACGGTATAGCGGGATTTGAATTGGGGGTGATCGAGCATGGTTATGATAGATTTTAAATCTGTAGAATTATTGCTTAACAGAAAAATATTTCTGGGTCTGACAAGATTTTCTTAAGGTATGGTTTGATAAATTTCCGTCACCTCTGTTGACAGGATGAAAATCCCATCGCGAGAGGTATGAGAAACGGGCTGCGATCGCAGAACTCACCCAGATAACTAGCTTGAAGAAAAAATTGAAATTACCGAAAATTAACAGCTAGTTGCAGGTACATAAGCATTATCAGCAACATATTGATTTGAGCTTCTGTTTTCAATCCAGTCTTCTAATTCAGATTCTGTAAGGGTATCTTCTCCCAAGGAAGGACGCGGTGGATAGGGAATAATATGCTTGTAGAGATGAGGAACATCTTAATTTGCATCCACAATTGCACCTTGGAATGTACTGGTGTCAATTGAAAATAAGTAGCCAAGTTGAGGATGCTGAGGATGCTTGCCTAATTCTAATCTTGTTTCCTCACTTTGAACATCCAATAATTCTTTGGGTTCAAACATGGTTTTTCTTCTGATTTAGAGTAATAAATACTTATGTATAACCACAAAATTACACTTTTTGTCAATTTTTCGTTACATTTTTTTACAAAAAATCATCATTTACTCTCAATTGTAATCAAGCAGTTCTTGGATGGTTTCGGCAAAGATGGTGAAGAGGCGATCGATTTGTTCTGTGGAGACGATCAAAGGCGGTGAGAGGGCAATAATATCCCCCGTTGCCCTCACCATTAACCCCTTCTCAAAACAGCGTTGCAGGCAAAAGGTACCCCGATCGCCGACGCGATCGCGAATCGATTCAAATTCGACGGCGGCGACTAAGCCAATGTTACGAATATCGATAACATGGGGCAAGCCTTTTAAATTGTGGGCGCATTCTTCCCAGTAGGGGGCGAGTTCTTTGGCGCGATCGAAGAGTCCTTCTTCTTGGTAAACGTCCAAAGTCGCCAAAGCGGTGGCACAGGCGAGGGGATGCCCGGAATAAGTATAGCCGTGGGGCAGTTCGATCGCACCTTCCGAAGCGGCGGTCATAAAAGCGTCGTAAATGCCTTTGCGGGTTAGGACTGCACCCATCGGCACTGTACCATTGGTAATCCCTTTTGCCATGGTAATCATATCCGGCATGACGTTGAAATATTCCGTGGCGCAAGTTGCCCCCAAGCGTCCGAAAGCGGTAATCACTTCGTCGAAAATGAGGAGGATGCCGTATTGGGTGCAGAGTTCTCGCAAGCGTTCTAAATAGCCGACGGGAGGAATGAGAACCCCCGTAGATCCGGCGACGGGTTCGACGATAACGGCGGCGATGGTAGAGGGATCGTGCAATTTTATCATGCGTTCCAAGTCGTCGGCTAAATGCGCCCCCCATTCCGGTTGCCCTTTGCTAAAGGCATTCTGTTCGAGGTTGTGAGTATGGGGGAGGTGATCGGTACCGGGGAGGAGACTGCCGAAAAACTTGCGATTATTGGCCATTCCTCCCACGGAAATGCCGCCGAAACCGACCCCGTGATAGCCCCGTTCTCGCCCGATCAAGCGGGTTCTAGAGGCTTCTCCTCGCACACGATGGTAGGCGATCGCAATCTTCAAAGCCGATTCTACCGCCTCTGAGCCGGAGTTCCCGAAAAAGACGCGATCGAATCCTTCTGGAAACAGGTCAATTAACCGTTCTGCCAGTTCGAATGCCCCTGGATGACCCATACGAAAAGGCGGTGCGTAGTCCAATTCTGCCACCTGTTTTTGCACCGCTTCAATAATTTTTTGCCGTCCGTGTCCCGCATTGACGCACCAGAGTCCGGCGGTTCCGTCGAGGATTTGGCGACCGTCGGCACTGGTATAGTACATATCCTTGGCAGCGACGAGGATGCGAGGATTGGCTTTAAAGGCGCGATTGTTGGTGAAGGGCATCCAAAAGGCTTCCAGTTTTCGGGCTTGCACCGCTTTTTCTCCTAATGCTGAACCGTTCTTTATTGTGGCGCTTTTTGGCGATCGCATTTCGCGATCGTTCATGTTTCGTTATGGAACGGCGATGGATGAGGATTTGAATAAGTGCGATCGGGTTATGGATGGAGTTCGCGATCGCTATTATTAAGATAACCGGATTAAGGATAGAAGTTATTCAACTAGCGTGTATTTTTCATCTTTGAAAATATAGCGTTTAATTTCCCGAAACTCATCAGATACTAAATTTGTCTCCTGAACGTAACGAGTGCCGGAAGTTTCGATAAGAATATCGTAATAGTCGGGATTTTGACCGGATACAAATTTGACTGTAGATGAATTTTCCCAAACACTTTTTTGTCTTTTTTGTAATCCACTCAGAAGAGGATGCCCATGATTATCATCACCAATCTTTTCAAAAAAAATACGTTCAAAGTTGCCCGCTACATCCGATAAAATTGTGAGGAACTCAAGATTTCCCCCAGATGGTGACGAAACATGACGAAACATAACCGCTTTTTTTGCAGAACCAATCGAAATAACTTCTCTATCTGATGATAATCTTCCCCCACCACCGGGAGCAGCAATCCCAAAATCATAGCTCTCTAAATACCAATTAGATTTTTCGTTTTCTGTTCTCAAAGCAAAAACTGCTCCAGAAATAGGAGGAGCGCAATTCCGGCAAAACCAACCATCATAACGCTGGTGATCTTTCCAGGGAATTGCTTGTGTCAGAATAATATTCTTTGTGCGATCGCCCTCAACATAGGAGTAATCGAGAACAATACTCGACTCAACTTCAGTAAAACCTGATGGTTTATAGAATAATAAGTTGTTTTTTTCTTCATTTGGCTTCCAACGAACGCGATAATTTCCATCACTAAAATTGTATTCGGTATCTTGAGAGCCGTGCATGACTCTTAATGCTGTTTCCAAGTTAAACTCATCTTCGGGGATTTTATAAATTGGTCTTGGGATCGATTTTGCTCGATCGGATGCGACAGTAACTAACTGTTTGAGTGCGATTGAAGATTTAGCTTCAATCGGTTTTCTGTAGTCGAGAAACCTAAAGTTATCTAAGAACGAGTAGAGTGCAATAAAAATAAACAAAAATCTAGGATTCATTGTAATATCTATTGGGAGGAAGTGCGAGCGGGCTATGGATAGAGTTAGAAATAAAATGAAATATTTGTGTTTTTAAAGTGGTCGGATTTAAGCTCAAAACTATTCGACCAGCCTATATTTTTCATCTTTGAAAAGATAGCGTTTCACTTCTCGAAACTCACCGGATACTGAATCCGTTTCTCGAACGTAGCGAGTACCGGAAGTTTCAACAATAATATCGTAATAATCAGGATTTTGACCAGATACGAATTTGATTTCTGATGAGTTTCTCCAGACTCTATTATCACCTGTGCCGAGAAGAGGAGCACCCCAATTATCATTGCCAGTTTCTTCAAGAAACACAACATCAACTCTATCGTTTACATCTGTCACAATGGTCAGATATTCATGAGTGTATCCTTGTCCTGTCGCACCATGCCCAAACATGATTGCTTTTTTTTCGGGTCCAATATTAAAAATTTTTCCCTCAGCAATTCTACCAGACAATCCAACACGAGCAAAAGCAACTTGATAGTTATCAAGTCTCCAATTAGAATTCCATTTTGAAGAAGTAAAAACTGCTCCTCCAAGTGGAACGCCGCATAAACGACAGAGACCACCACCACCATATGTTTCTGTTATGATAATGTGCTTGTTGAAATCTCCTTGAGTATAAGAGTAATCGAAGGCGATCGACGTGTCTGCTTCATTCAAATTCAAGTCAAGACGAAAATTGAGGCGGCGTTTTTCGTGTAGGCTGGGTTTCCATCTAACACCGTGGTATTCATCACTAAATGTATACTCTGTATCTTGAAAACCGTGCATTAAGATTAAGGCTGTTTCTAAGTTAAAATTTTCTTCGGGAATTTCATTGATTAGTTGTGGGAGAGATTTTGCCTGATTGGATGCTTTAGAAATTAATTGTCTGAGTACGATTGAGTATTTAGCTTTCATCGGTTTTCTATAGTTGAGAAACTGAAAGCCTTCTAAAAGTAAACAGAGCGCAATAAAAATAAACAAAAGTTTACGATTCATGTTGACACAATTCTAGATAATTCTCCTTTTAAGCTAATTGTGCCACAAAAAATATTATACGATCTCAAATTTGCATGAAGACTATAATAAAAAAGTTAGGAAGCGAGACGCTTCCACTACGGCAAATTCAGAGGTTTTAATAGTGCGAATATAATCAGTTCCCCTTTTTTGTAAAAGAGAAGGAATGCTCGCTTGTAACACCCATTAACCGGATTTGATATTAGAACCCACCATCGGCTTGAGCGTTACACTTTGGATTGAATTGCTCTCTGTCGCGATCGCCCCGATCGCAGGCATCAGCCAACGACCAAATCGAGCATAAAGAGCGGGAATGACCAACAAAGTCAATGCTGTTGAGGTAAAAAGTCCGCCTAGCACGACAATGGCTAAAGGTTGGAGAATCTCGTTACCGGCACCACTCGCCACGGCTAGGGGTAGCATTCCGAGGGCAGAGGTGAGGGCAGTCATTAAAATTGCATTCACCCGATCTAAAGACCCCCGAGCGATCGCTTCTTTTAAAGGAATGCCTCGGGCAAACTTTTTATTGTAGTTGTCTACCAGCAATAACCCGTTGCGAATGGCGACCCCAAATAGGGTGATAAAGCCAATTAAAGAAGCAACCGAAATGACTCCGCCACTGACGACAATCGAGAGAAGCCCTCCCACCAAAGCTAAAGGCAGATTAAGCATAATGGCGACAGTCGCGGGAAAAGATTTTACCGAGAAGAACATTAAAATCGCGATCGCAATGGCTGCTAACAGGCTATACAGCAACAAATTCTGAGTCGCTTTTTGCTCGGCTTCAAACTGTCCGCCGTATTGGATAAAATACCCCTCGGGCAATTGCACGCGATCGCGGATCTGCCGTTGAATATCCCCCACAACGCTCCCTAAATCCCGTTCTGCAACATTGGCAGAGACGACAATTAAGCGAGAAACATTTTCCCGATTGACGATATTAGCCCCCGTGCCATAATCGATATCGGCGACAGTATCGAGGGCGATCGCTTCACCTGTGGGAGTACGGAGGGGAAGGGCGCGAATAGCATCGAGATTATTGCGGGCGGATTTGGGCAAACCGACGGTTACATCGATTAACTGTTGATTTTCCGGCACTCTGGCGACGATGCGACCGTTTAACGCTGTTTCTAGCACCTCCGAAATGGTCGCCATTCGCAAACCGTATCGTGCTGCTGCGGCGCGATCGTAGTGAATGTGAATCTGACGGATGGGAACTTGGGGTTCGAGTTGTAAATCTACCACTCCGGCGATCGGCGCGATCGCGTCTCGCACTTCTTCCCCAACCTGCCGCAATTCTGCCAGATCGGATCCGAAGATTTTCACGGCGATCGCGCTTCTCACTCCCGATAGCACCTCATCCATGCGATGGGAAATAAATCCCCCCACATTGGGAGCAACCCCGGGTAATTGCAAGAATTTTTCCCGTAATTGTTTGATGCTGGCTTCCCTGTCTTTCATGGCCAGTTCGCTGAGTTCTACATCCACGTGGGCGATATTGACCCCCGCACCGTCAGCATCTCCGGGTGCGCGTCCCGCCCGCACCTGTACCCATTCGTATAAGGGATTGCCTTGCAGGGATTGAGAAAGCGCTCTACCCGCTCCAGTGGTAATATTGAGGGATACGCCGGGGAACAGAACCATTGAGTTAACTAGGGATTTTTCCTGAAACTCTGGCAGGAAGACCCGACCGAGGGAAGGCACGATCGCCACGGCCGCGACGAGAGCAGCCAATGCTACGCTTAAAACGATTTGGGGCGATCGCAAGGATAAATCGAGCAGGGGACGATACAGCCGTTCCGCCCAACGAGAAACAAAAGTTCCTTCTCGGGGAAGCTCCTGCCCGGCCAGCAGGATGGCACAGAGGGCGGGAGAAAGGGTCATGGCGACCAAAGTAGAAGCAACGATAGACAACAAATAAGCCCAGCCCATCGGTGCAAAGATGCGCCCTTCTACCCCCGTTAAACTGAAGATGGGAGCAAAGACAACAATAATAATCGCCGTGGAAAAAATCACCGCCAAGCGCACCTCTACGGAAGTTTCGTAGACCACTTGAAACGAATGTTTGGGATTATCTTCGGCTCGGTTGTGACGGAGACCGCGATAGCAGTTTTCCATATCTACGATCGCATCGTCCACGACGGAACCAATCGCCACGACCAACCCCCCGAGGGTCATGGTATTGATGCCCAACCCAAAGGCTTTCATCAACAATAAACCAATCAGGAGGGAGAGGGGAATCGCACTTAAAGTAATCGCCGCCGTCCGCCAATTCATTAAAAAGAGCAGCATAATCGCCGAAACGATGACGATTCCTTGCACGAGAGAGCCGCTTACATTGCGAATGGCAGAATCGATAAAATTAGACTGGCGAAAGGTTCTGACGATTTCCACATCGGCGGGAAAGGTGGGCTGTAATGCCGCGATCGCGGTTTCTACGGCTTTCGTAACGGTCGGCGTATCCACTTCTGGCTGTTTGTTCACCATCATCACGACGGCGGATCGTCCGTTAAAACTGGCATCTCCTCGCTTGAGTGCCGCTCCGGTTTTCACCTCTGCCACATCTTGCAGTAAAATCGGTTGCCCATCCCGCACCGTTACCACCGATCGCTGTAAGTCTTCAATCGATTGGATCTGCCCCATACCGCGAATGAGGAGTTCTTGACCGCCCCCCACGAGGAATCCCCCTGGGGCGTTATCGCTTGCCCCTCTGGCTGCATGAGTGACCTCTGTGAGAGAAATACCGAGCGATCGCAATTTTTCGGGATCGACTAAAACTTGTTCTTGGCGATCGTCTCCCCCATAAATCGTCACTTGAGAAACTCCCGACACGGAGAGAACCCGATTGCTGAGGGTAACTTCCACCAAGCGCCGCAAATCCATCAGGGAAGTGTCTCCCCCCTCTTCCACCGTAAAAGCATACTGAAGAATCGTTCCCAACGGGGAAACCAGAGGGGAAATTTCCGGCGGTTGGGCGCTTTCAGGGAGTCGGTTGGCGACTTGTTGGAGGCGCTCCGTTACCGCTTGTCTGGCTTGGTAAATATCCGCCTCGCGATCGAAGACCACCTGCACCATCGACAATCCCACCTTAGAAGACGATCGCACCGTCGTGACTCCGGGCAACCCATTCACCGCACTTTCGATCGGGACGGTAATTTGCGTTTCGACTTCCTCCGATGCCAGTCCCGTTGCTTCGGTTTGAATATCCACTTGAGGCGGGGCAAAGGGAGGAAAGACATCCAGAGGCATTTGGGTAATGCTGAAGATTCCCCAAATGGCGATCGCAATGGCACTCGCGACGATAAACCAACGTTGGGCAATGGAATTTTTGAGAATGCGATCCAAAATCGAGCTTAACATTTTCTCTCAAATCCTCCTTTAATTATCGGAGGATAAATCTTTCTTTTTGCCTCCGCCGAGGAACGCAAAAAGACCGATCGCTAATGCCGCACCGCCCCCGATCGCCACCACCGCGATCGTCGGAAAGCCGCTCGATTGTTCCGTTTCCACTAAATTCCCCGCCTCGTCGTGACTGTGGGGAATTCCTTCCGCATCTGCCTGCGCGTGGGCTTCTTCGGTTGGGGTCGATGCTGTTTCCGTATCGGGTTCGCTGGTTTGGGTTTTGCGAGATTCGGCATAGAGCGATAAACTCCCTTGAGTAACTAGCTTTTCTCCAATCGATAACCCTTGAGTCACTTCAATGAGTTCCCCTTGGGTTGCTCCCGTGGTTACATCTACTGGCTCGTAAAAATTCTCGTATTGCACGAAGACCAGTTGGCGGCCATTGTCATCGACCAGAGCAGTGACCGGAATGAGTACATTAGAAGTTCCTTCGACGGTGGTTTGAATCGGCTCGACTTGAATCCCTAAAAGAGAATCCGTCTCGGTCTTAACTTCCACGCGATTTACGCCTCCCGTGGCTTGGAATTCATCTCCGTGACCCGCATGAGCGAAGGCGGGGGAAGCGATCGCTAAACTGACGGCAAGTACGGAACTCAATAATGGCAAGGGTTTCATCCTCTCTCCTCCATCTTTGCTAAAGAATCCCCCACAGTTTGCCATAGGGGGGATGAAATCCAGATGAAATGACGGGGGGCTTGGTAGAATCGATGCCGTAGTCACTATTTCGGGTGTAATGCGAATTCTTTTAGTAGAAGACGAAGAAGATTTGGGACAGGCGATCGCTCGGGTGCTGGAGGGAGAAAAATATATCGTGGACTGGGTAACAGATGGCGATCGCGCTTGGGATTATTTGGAGGACAAATGGACGGATTACACGGTAGCGATTTTTGATTGGTTGCTACCGGGTGCGTCTGGGTTGGAACTCTGCCAAAAACTGCGATCGCGTCACAATCCTTTACCCGTCCTGATTCTCACTGCCTTGGGTCAGCCGGAAAATCGCGTGACGGGATTGGATGCGGGAGCAGATGATTACTTGGTCAAACCTTTTGTGATGGAAGAATTATTGGCACGCTTGCGGGCATTGCAACGGCGATCGCCTCAATTTCAACCCCTTAATCTAACAGTAGCGGGTTTTACTCTCGATACGGCGAATAATATTTTGCAAGTCGAGACGGGATCGAGGGAGGTGCAAAATATTACCTTGACTAATAAAGAATTTCAGCTTTTGATGTATCTGATGCAGAACTGCGATCGTATCATTCCGGGAAGTAAGCTACGCTATCAGCTTTGGAATGTAGATGAAGAACCCGTTAGTAATGTCGTGGCGGCACAAATGCGCCTGCTGCGTCGCAAATTGGCTCGCCACGGCTGTCCCTGTCCCATTGAAACCGTACCGGGTGCAGGCTATCGCTTTAACTCTCATCTCAAATTCACACGAACATCGTAATTAATCAAGTTGTGCATCAATTGGAAAAATATTTTTTGGATCTAGAAAACAATTCATTTCATTAGAGACCTGTTTGAGAATGATACCGGAGTGATAATGAGAATCTAATACGCCACTTCCAGTCACGACACCTACACTCTCGTCTAGGTGAGTCACGACGCGACCGGGTTCTCCACAATAAGAGCAGTCTGAATACGCCAGAGATTTTATCCAAAACTTCTTATTTTTCCACAGAAAAAAACAGTTGGGAGTGGGATCTCTATGAGCCCTAAACATATTGTATATCTCTTGAGGAGATTTTTCCCATTGAATTCGGCGATCTCTCTTCGTGATACGATGATAACGTTTGTATTCTTTCAATTCTTTTAATTTGGGTGTAAATCCGGGATTGGAGAATTCTGCCAAGGCTTCTACAATAATTTTTGGATAAATGCGAAGTTGCTTTCGTGCAACATCAAATGCAGTATCATCATCATTGATAGGAATCGACTCTTGTAAAACAATGGGTCCTGCATCCATAATGTCTGACATAATATGGACTGTAACCCCAGTCTGTTTTTCGTTATTTCTAATTACCCAATACTCTGCTGATAGTCCTGCATAATTGGGTAGCAAGGAGTCGTGTACATTTAAAGCTGCTATTTTAGGTATCCTGAGAATTTTGCTGGGTATTCGATAGCGCCAATTGGTGGAAACAATAAAATCTGGCTCCATTTTGGCAATAGTTTCCACTATTTCCTTTTCTACAAGTTGTGAAGAAAAATAATGTTCGATCTCGTGCTTTTGAGCCAGATCGAGAACCGGATTAATCGCACCTCTCTTCGATGGATGCGTGAGAATCAAAATGACTTGGCGATCGGATTGAATTAATCCTGATAGTGTAGATACACCATATTCACCGTAGCCTAGAAAAATGATTTTATTCATGCTTGCAGCACCATTTTTACTGTTGTATTCATATTCTTTTAAGATTCGTCTCTGGCTTCTTGAAAAAAGGACTTACCCAATTCAACTCTCTGGATTCCAGAGTGTATCCACCGTTTCATGATTCATTTTATCACTCAAATCCAGTTTTGTTGCATAGGCAAAATTCAAAATTATTCTTTCCTCATCTTCTTGGAGTAATGGGTAAACGCGGTGCAATGTAGTTTTTGTTTGCATCAGATAAACCGATCCAGATGGGAAATAATACGATCGAATGTTGTCTATTAAGAACCACGAAATAATGTCTGGAGATTTTCTATTCCAATTCGTATGAGGTACGCATTGAAGGATACCTCCTGCTGAAGGAGGTGGTGCTTTAAGAACAAAGATAAGCGCTAGAGAATAGTCATCCCAGTGCTACCCGTGCGTGTCTCCTTCCTTATGTAGTTTTGTTGCCACAATTTTTTCTGGTTCGTAGGGACATGGATAGATTTGTTCTCCAACAATGTCACATAGCAGACTGGTTAATCTCGTATCGTTATAAAGATTAGTAATCCGTTTGTTCTGGTGCAAAAATCGTGATTCAATATTTGTCATTCGTCTTGGAGTGCGATCGGTAGCTTGCATTGTAAAATCGCGTCGTACTCCGTGAAGCAAGAACATTTTTGCCAAATCATCAAGTAATTCTTTTTTTATTTCATTTGAGAAAAAATCTGACAATTCTACTAGAGAATGTGTGAAAAATTCTTGACGTTTTTGATGTTGTTTTTTTGAGTTGAGTGTAGTGGAGAATTGCATTTTCTTCTGTTCGCTATCGACACTTTAAAGATATACCACAGATGCGTCTGCAACGTCAAGTAAGAGAGAAGTAAAAACCTCAAACTTCAACTCACCAGTTCTCTATTCTTGGTGCAAAGAAGATTGGCTAGATAAAGCCAAATATATACCCAATAAAACTAATAGAAAAGCAATTAGTTCCAACAAACTTAAATTTTCCGAAAAAATTATCCACGCTTCAACAGCTGTCATCACTGGATCGATCAGTAAAAATAGAGAAACAAATCCCGCAGATAATTTATTAAGACTATAACCGATTAGTCCTTGACCTAAAAATTGACAGATAAAAGCTAGGCTAATAACGGCTAACCAACCTTCCCATGAATGGGGAAAAAGTTGTTCTCCAGTCACTATCAGTAGAGGTAAAATTAAAATAGTTCCAGTTAAGCAACTCCACATTAATAGTGTGGTAGCACTTAATTTGGTTCGTAATTGTTCTACGATTAGTAAGTACACTGCATAGAAAACTGCAGAGAATAAAGCAGCTATCTCACCTGATATTTTACCGCTTGCTATTTGTAGTATATCTTGGATACTAACAATCATAATTCCTACAATAGCGATCGCCATCCCCATCAAAAATTTTTTCTCAAAATGCTTATTGAATACAAGCCATGCACTCAAGGTTGTGAATATAGGAGTTAAATTATGAAATATAGTAGAAATAGCAATAGAAATTTGAGTGATAGACCAAACCCAAAGTAATTGAGATATTAGAGCAGAAAAACCTAATACTAACAATAGTAAAATTACATTTTTGGTGTAAGGATTATCTTTTATAGACTCTTGGTTCGATCGTACATTAGATAGTTTTAGATAAACAAAATTGAAACTATTCCAGAATAAGAAGATTACAGTCCCAATCCAAAAGCGATTAAAAGTTGTTGCATTAGCACCGAGTTCAACTTCACTCCATTTAATAAATATTGCTGCAAAAGATATCGCAATTACAGCGATCGATAATACTGCGATCGCTATTATTTTTGTCTGTAAATTTTTGGAGGGGGATAATATCAGTTTATTGGTCATAACAATTTGAGAAATAGTGAGGAGTGGGCAAATTTAACTCCATGTTATATATGCGTCAGGATTATACTTTAATTATCTATATAAGGCTGTGTAGAAGGCGTAAAATTTAATTATCCCATAATGTCCAATACTAAAGACAGTGAGGAGTAACTAAAAACTGATATGAATCAAGATCGCTCTCTCTTTCAGCGCAGTCGTTTGCGCTTAGCCCTCTGGTATGCCGGAGTTATGGGAATTATTTTAGGAATTTCCGGTTTCGGCATCGATCGCGCCACCATTCAATCAAACCAAACGGCAATGGAACGAGAAATCGAATCGATCGCCGGAACATTACACGATAGCGTCGAACCCCTCTTACCCGTAGGGCAAACACCCACCGCACTCCTGCAACAAATTTTTCCCGATTTATGCGTGCTGGAACAGCCTTGCCAAACAACGCCCACCCTCATCGAACGACACACCCTCGGCATTAGCGATCGCAACACCTACTATATCCGCCTCTTCGATCGCCAAGGCCAACTCTTAGCCTTTTCCCCCAATCAACCCTCATCTTTACCCGAAACCTTCAATCCTGCGCCTTGGCAAACCTTCCAGACCGAAAACCGCACGCGCTATCGTCAATTCACCACGATTCTACATAGTGCCGAGACCCATTCCCGGGATGATTCTTGGGGATACTTGCAAATCGGACGCAACTTAACCGCTTTTGATGCCGAAATTGCCCGCATTCGTTGGATTTTGGCGATCGGCTATCCTTTAACCCTGCTTTTGGTTTTGTTTTCCAGTTGGTGGCTTTCCGGACTCGCCATGCAGCCCATCGATCGCGCCTATCGCCAGCAACAGCAGTTTACCGCCAATGCCGCCCACGAACTGCGATCTCCCCTTGCCAGTCTCCTCGCGACGATAGAAGCCATTTTGCGAATGCCCCCGGAAAACCCGCAACAAGTCCAAACCATGCTGCAAACCCTAGAACGACAGGGACGGCGCTTGAGTCACACTATTACCGATTTACTCTTTCTTACCCATCTCGAACAAAATCCCTTACCCAAACCTTTCCAACCCTGTTGTTTAAACGATCTGGTTAGCGATCTCACCGAGGAGTTTTTAGAATTGGCCGATCGCGCCGAAATCTCTCTAACCTGCCAAGTCCCCGATCGCGAAATCTACGTTTCGGGCAACGAATCCCAATTGTATCGCTCGGTCTCCAATCTCATCGATAATGCCCTGCAATATACGCCCCGAGGCGGTGGAATAGAAGTGCATTTGACAGTGCGCGATCGCCATGCCTGCATTACCGTCAAGGATACAGGGATCGGGATTGCCTCAGAAGAACAAGACCGAATTTTCGATCGCTTCTATCGCGTTGACGGCGATCGTTCCCGCAAAACGGGGGGGACGGGGTTGGGTTTGGCGATCGTGCGGGCGATCGCCGAAAGTCATGGCGCTTCTCTCGCCGTCCAAAGCAAACCGGGTCAAGGAAGCGCTTTTACCATCGAGTTTCCCAGTATGAATAAGACCGTTTGCAACAAGAATTAATTGTGCTTCTAATCGTCCTTTTCGACTCCTCCCATGCGGGCAGGCGGCCAAAAACGTACCGCCGCGCGACCGATAATTTTTTCATCCGGGACAATGCCCCAACAGCGACTATCATAACTATTGTTACGATTGTCTCCCAGAACCAAATAAGAGCCTTCGGGAATGGTTACGGGGTCGGCAAGATAGGGTTTATGGGATTGGAAGCGACAGATATTGACTTCCGTGGAATCCGGTCGGGCAATATAATCCTCTTCTAGCACTTCCCCATTAATGAAAACTTTCCGGTCTTTTAATTCGACCGTTTCTCCCGGTAAACCCACCACCCGCTTAATAAACGCATCGTGGAAGTTTTGGCGCTCTAAGGCATCCGTGGGGTTAAAAACGATGATATCCCCTCGCACGGGCTTGCGAAACCGATAGCTCATTTTCTCGATCATCAAGCGATCGTTGACCTCGAGGGTGGGTAACATGGACTCTGAAGGGATGTAACGCGCTTCCGCAACAAATTGACGGATGCCGATCGCCAGCACCGCACTCAGGGCGATCGTTTTAAGTGCTTCGACTGAAGTACTTTGTAACCGAGACATAAGCTAATCTATAACGACTGAATTACAACAAAAAATTAAGCGATCGGGGATCGAAAAAATTATAAGGGCTAATTTCCCTATCATAGCTTGTAGCTCGTTTAATTTTAACCTCCCATGTTTTCCGACACCGATCGCTTAATTCGTCAAGCTAACATTCTCCTGCCCGAGGGGACTTTTTTCCTGGGTGACGTGCAGATTCGCCAAGGGAAAATCACTCGCATCGCCGAGGACATCTCTCCCGATCCCGAAGATGATGTCCTCGACGCGCAAGGATTGACAATGTTTCCGGGAGTCATCGATCCCCAAGTCCACTTTCGCGAACCGGGTTTAGAACACAAAGAGGATCTCTTTACGGCGACTTGCGCTTGCGTGCGAGGGGGAGTCACCTCGTTTCTGGAAATGCCCAACACGCGCCCCTTAACCACGACACAGGAGAAACTCGACGATAAGTTAAAACGGGCATCGGAGAAATGTTTGGCTAATTATGGCTTTTTTATGGGGGCGACGGCGGAAAATTTAGCCGACCTGCGGGACGCAAATCCGGCTTGCGGCATTAAAATCTTTATGGGGTCGGCACATGGCGCATTATTGGTCAGTACGGAAGCGGAAATCGAACCCATTTTCGCCGAAGGGACGCGCTTAATTGCCGTTCACGCCGAAGATCAACAGAGAATTCGCGATCGCCGCAAGGAATTCCAAGGCATTACCGAGCCGAAAATCCACTCTACCATCCAAGATCGCCAAGCCGCCCTCAATGCCACTCAACTCGCCCTCAAACTCTCGAAAAAATATCAACGCCGCCTCCATATTCTCCATCTTTCCACAGGAGATGAGGCGGAATTATTACGCCAAGAAAAACCCGCTTGGGTAACGACGGAAGTTACGCCCCAACATTTACTCTTAAACGAAAGCACCTACGAAAAGATCGGCACTCTGGCGCAAATGAATCCCCCATTACGCACCCAAAAAGATAATGAGATTCTCTGGCAGGCATTAAAGGATGGCGTTATCGATTTTATTGCCACGGATCACGCTCCCCATACCTTAGAAGAAAAAGCTAAAGGCTATCCTAATTCTCCTTCGGGAATGCCGGGGGTAGAAACATCTTTAGCATTAATGCTCACCCAAGCAAAAGCCGGAAAATGTAGTTACGCACAAGTCGCTAATTGGATGTCTGCAAAACCTGCGGAGGCTTATCAAATTCCCAATAAAGGACAAATTAAAGAGGGATATGATGCCGATTTGGTGTTAGTCGATTTAGAAAATTATCAGCCCGTATTGCGCGAGGATGTTGTGTCTAAATGCGGTTGGAGTCCCTTTGAAGGCTGGGATTTAACAGGATGGGCGCAATATACCATCGTCGGCGGTCAAGTTGCTTTTGAACGCGGAAAAATCAATACAGAAGTTCGCGGCAAGGCGTTAAAATTTGGTTATTAGTTATTGTTTGTTAGTGGTTGGCTTCTTTTTCCATCTCTTCCTCTCCCCCTCTTGGGAGAGGGTTGGGGGGTGGGTCGAGATGTAGGGTAGTTTGGGGTTAATGCAGATAACAATCATGTTCAAATCTTTTGTTCTTGCACTGTTTTTGTTAACTTCTGTCGGGTGTCGTCTTTTGGCAGAGGAAAGCGATCGCACCCAATATAATACTCTCGACCCGCAACAATTTCTTGCTTCCCACTCCCTCACAAATAATCCCCGTCCTCGCGAAGTTGCTCTCGAGTTGTTTGCACGATACACTCGCGAATCGGAGGGGAGAAAATCGGAAACAATGGCGATCGCTTATCCAACCCGAGACATTGCTATTGTCACGGTTGAAATTGTCGGCTTGGCTGATGATTCCATGCGGGGCAGTCGCTATCGTCTAGAATTTCAATGGACAGATGACAATTGGCAATTAGACTGGGTGGGTTCGCAAGTGCAATGCTGGCAAGGAAGAGGATCTCAAAATTGGGGACGCGATCGCTGTTCTTAAATTGAGGAAGAGAGGTAAAATCTCCCGTACCAAAATATCTATCTCGTGCTAGGATCGCATCGTTTATTTTTTCCAGAGAATTTCATCAGGTTGCTCGATTCGGAAGAAACGGAGGCACATAAGAATTATGATTCAATACAAAAAGCAGAGCGATCGCAACGGGCGCACGATTGGGGGAATATTTCTAGGCTTGGGTATAGCCATCTCATCTTCACTCCTTTCCACCCCTGCGATCGCCCAAATCAATCAAGCGATCGTACAAGAGATTGTCAATACCGAAGAGGAAAGCGAAGAAATTGGCGTTTTTATCGATGAGGATCCGGCTGAAATCGAGGCGATCGCCCTATTGAAGCAGAAAATTGCTACGCAAGAAGCCAGCACCTCGCTTTTGTTCAGCAATGGTGCAGCAGGACGCTTGGGTCCCACCTCTTCAGTGATTGTCGGTCAGTGCATCGAAGTGCAACAAGGATTATTACTGGCAAGCGGTCCGGCCAATGGTTGCACGGCGACCTTTGAAGTGGGAGTCGAAGGCACCGTTTACGTGATGGAAGTGAATGGGGCGGGAGAAACACAAATTAAAGTCTTAGAAGGAGAAGTCAAAGTCGAACCCACTGAAGTTGCGCCAGAAACAGAAGAAGACACCGAAGAAATTGCAATTCAAGCCGGAGAAAAAATTACCATTACACCCGATGGCGTTTTCGGACAAGTGGCAGAATTATTGCAAAGCGATGTCGAGGATATTCTCAATGGCGCTTTATTTCAAGGATTTAGCCTACCGCTTCCCGGAACGGCAGCATTGCAGGAATCTTTAGAAAATTTGTACCCCGATCTCGATATTCCTCCCCTACCCGGATTTAACCTTCCCATTACGCCACCGAGACCCCGTCCCCCATCGCCATTCTAAGGTACATCTTTGCAGTGATGCGCCTTTGATATTCGAGCCAGTTTGAGAACGGATCGCGGGGAATTGACATCAGCAAACCAGAAGATGCGAGTTAGACTAAAACGTAGACCCGTTCGCGCGGTATCTTCCGAGGACAACTCGCCGATGGGATTTTTGACGTGCAGTACCCCCGAACAGTTATGACAGCGTTCGAGTCCCCAAGTTTGACCTTTGATAATGACGAATTTGCCGAGATTGTCAGCCAGCGCACCTCCTTGATCGAGGATCTTTTGGCGATCGGCACAGCCTTATCGGGCAGTCAAGACTTGGGAGAACTGCTGGCCTTAATTCTCAGCAAGAGTCGCGAAATTACCCGCAGCGATGCGGGTAGCGTGTTTCTGGTCGATCGCGTGGACTCCATCCCCCAACTCGTCTTTAAAATCGCGCAGAATGACTCCCTACCTGCCGTTTCTTTTCAAGAATTTACCCTTCCCCTCACCCCCAAAAGTCTGGCCGGATACGTGGCATTAACGGGTCAATCCTTGAACATTCCCGATGCCCACAATCTTTTACCGGGGTTGCCCTATCAACTCGATCGCAATTTCGATCGCGATTTTTCCTATCGGACTTGTTCGGTGTTGGTCTTACCCATGCAGGATGCCGACGGAGAAACAATCGGGGTGTTACAACTGATCAACCGCAAATTGCGTCGCGATATCATCATTGACGGTCAGAATGCCCTCAGCGTCACGCAACCCTATTCCGACTGGGAAGAAAGCGTGGTGCGTTCCTTAGCTTCCCAAGCCGCTATTTCCATCGAACGTAATATTCTCCAAAAAAACATAGAAGACCTGTTTGAAGGGTTCGTGAAAGCCTCCGTACAGGCGATCGAGGATCGCGATCCCACCACTTCCGGGCATTCAGAAAGAGTGGCAGCTTTAACGGTGCATTTGGCGCAAGAAGTGACGGCATTGCAAAGCGGACGCTTGCGATCGCTGGTCTTCGACGAACGACAAATCCAAGAAATTCGCTATGCTGCCCTCTTGCACGATTTTGGTAAGGTGGGCGTTCCCGAAGCCATTCTCAACAAGCGTAAAAAGCTCTACCCCGAACAACTCGAAGTCATTCGCCAACGTTTTGCCGTTGCCATGCGTACATTACAAATGGAATGTGCTGAAGCAAAATTTCAACATCTCATCAACCATCCCCATTTTCACAACACGGATGCCTCGGACTGTTCCCATTGTCAGCAAATTCAAATCTTAGACGATCGCCTCGAGGAATCTTTAGAAAAATTAAACCGCTACTTAAAATTTATAGAAGAGATTAACGAACCCGAAGCCCTAGCAACCAAAAGATTTGAGGCATTATCTGAAGAAGCCTTCGTTGAGTTAACAGAACTGGCCGAGTATTGCTATCGCGATGTCGATGGCAAGATCAAACCCTTGGTCACGCCCCAAGAAATGGAACAATTGCTACTACCTCGCGGAAACTTAACAGTAGCAGAACGACAGGCGATCGAAGCTCACGTCACCTACTCCTACGAGTTTCTCAAACGCATTCCCTGGACGCGGCATTTACAAGATATTCCCATTATTGCCTACGGACATCACGAAAAATTGGATGGGAGCGGCTATCCGTTGGGATTAACCGGAGAGGAGATCCCCGTTCAAACTCAAATGATGAGCATTGCAGATATCTATGATGCGCTGACGGCGGCGGATCGACCTTATAAGCGCCCGCTTCCGGTAGATGTGGTTCTCAAAATTCTGCGCGAAGAAGTCGATAAAAATAAGATCAACGGCGATTTAGTCGAGGTGTTTATTCAACGCCAAGTCTATCGGATTTTGGGACATTAAATCAATTCAAAAGTATTAATTTACAATCGGCTGCCTCGAGCCAGCGCTTTTTCATTCATCCCAATGATTAGCGTGCTTTCGCGCGAATCGGGATGTCTTGGTCAATCGCGTCTTGGCGATCGCTCGATCTTTATCGCGCTCAACGCAAATTTCATCTTAATTTTACGTGAATTCACTGAATCTTCACATTTCTCTGTAGGTTGTATTGAGTATTGGTGATTATACTAAGATCAATCATTGGTCACCCCCAGTGGTTTAAACGAAATTATGGGTGACAAAGCAATCATCCATAATTTCATTTCTTCCCAAAAGGGATTTTCGGGCTGGCTTTACATAAGTCAACTCAGCTTTTTGATGGCTACTCTGGCTTTAAACTGGCTTCAACAAAGAATTTTGGCAATTCACAATCTGTTCTGCTGCATCGAGTTCCTTCCCAAAACACAATATAATTTTATGCGCGACTTTACCCAAATTTTTCAAAGCTCGATAGATCGAGAAAATTTTTCAAGAGAATTATTAAGGATTTTTAAGAGATATATTCTCAAAAGTTACATTTACAAGCCTCTGAGACTGTAAAAGGGCGATCGCAAATCTCCGTAAAAATAAGGATATGAAAGTTGAGAAAATATTTCCTCGATTGAGAGCAATCTCGAAGGGTGCTCTCATCCAAAAAGCTATGAGTTTTTTATGAAAAATTGATGAACTTTTTATGAATATCCATGAAAGCATCTAGCTATTATAAATAACAAAGCTCTTTTAATATTCTAAAAGTTATGAATATTAACTCTCATTCTCGCTTTTTGTCGGCTGTTGCCCTAGGATGTGTGGCGATCGCCCCCTCAAAAGCCAATGCAAACATTCCGACCGCCGCTCATGACAGCACGCAAACCCTTGTCGTACAACAGGGCAGCCAATTTGAGATTATGGGAGGCACAACGGCGGGAAATAATTTATTTCACAGCTTTCAAGAATTTGGCATCGAAGCGGGACAAGTTGCTAATTTTTTATCTGCGCCGAATATTCAAAATATTCTCGGTCGCGTGACTGGGGGAAATCCTTCGATTATTAATGGGTTAATTCAAGTTACGGGAGGAAATACAAATCTCTTTTTAATGAATCCGGCGGGGATAGTTTTTGGGTCTGAGGTTAGTTTAAACGTACCGGGAGATTTTACGGCGACGACGGCGACGGCGATCGGGTTTGAGGGCGATCGCTGGTTTAATGCCTTTGGAGAGAACAATTATGCTAATTTAACGGGAGTTCCCTTTCAATTTGCCTTCGATCGCGCCCAACCCGCCGCTATTCTCAACCAAGGAAATTTAAGTGTGAATACGGGGCAGAACTTGACCCTGATGGGGGGAGCGATTGTTAATGCTGGGAGTCTCAATGCCTCCGAGGGCACGATCGCCCTAGCAGCGATTCCCGGAAGCAGCTTAGTCCGCATTCAGCAAAAAGGAAGTTTGTTGAGTTTGGAAGTGGAAGCCCCCAGAGATGACAATGGGGAGATTCTTCCCTTTACCGCTTTGGATATTCCCGCATTATTAACCGCCGCCCCGACAGATGCAACTTTGGCAGGAGTGGAAAAGGGAGATTTAATCCTAACGGGAGAAGTACGAGGAGAAAACGTCTATCTAGCGGCAGTTAATCCCATTCAACCCCAAGATCCGACTTTAATTGTCACGGGGGACGGAACGCAACACAGTCCGACGGTGATGCGTTTTGGAGCGGTTGGGGAATCTTGGGATTATACTTTCATTGACGAGCGATCGGATAATCCGTATGAATTGCTCTATGGGGGAGAAGCGGGGACAATTTCGCGGTTAGTATTGCGGCATGAAGATGGAATTAGCAAAGTAACTGAGGTGCTAAATTTTGCCAGCGAACCCGTTGATACTTTAACAATTGTGGCGGAAGGAAATGCAGGGGAATTCTGGTTCGGGCAGGATTTCATAACAGAGCAAAATCTTCAACAATATCGCTCTCAATTAGAGAGTTGGGGAGAGTCTCTTTCGCCCACAGCAGATATTCTTGTGTATAGTTGCTTTACAGCATTAGGAGAAGTTGGAGAAAGTTTCGTCAACCAAATCGCCGAAGCAACGGGGGCGGATATCGCAGCTTCGATCGATGCGACGGGGAGTGCCAATTATGGGGGCGATTGGGCATTAGAATATAGTACGGGAACAATTGAAGCCGCCATTCCGTTTAGCAAGACAACATTGAGCAATTGGGATGGGAAATTAGCCACATGGACGGTGACTAATTTATCAGATACGGGTGCGGGTTCGTTGCGAGATCGAATTGCAGCAGCAGGAGTAGGGGATGATATTAATTTCAATGTTTCGGGAACGATTAGCATCGGAACGTCCCTCAGTTGGTCAACCAATAATTTAACGATTGATGGTAGCGGTCAGAATATTATTTTGGATGGCGGGGGTAGCGATCGCATTTTTACGATCTGGGCGACGAATGCCACAATTAAAAATTTAACCATTCAGAATGGCAATGCGTCAGGAAGAGGTGGCGGGATTTCTCATTATGGATCGGGAACTGTGACCGTCAACAACAGCACGCTTTCAGGGAATTCGAGTAGTTTTAGCGGTGGCGGAATTTCTTCTGTAAGCGGCATTATCAATCTAGATAATACTAAAGTCACAGGGAACTCTAGCGGGGGAAGCGGTGGCGGTGTTTATACTTTTACTGGAAGCACTGTGATTAATAACAGTACGATTTCGGGTAATATTAGCGCGGTACACGGCGGCGGAATTCGTTCTAACCAAGTAAAACTTACAAATAGTACAGTTTCTAATAATTCGAGTTACGCCAGTACATTCGGAGGAGGAGGCATTTTATCGTTTGGGACTGTGGAAATGACGAACAGCACCGTTACAAACAACTCTAGCAGTCACGAAGGCGGTGGGGTTTTCGCGAGTTCCAATATAACGATTGAAAACAGCACGGTTTCAGGAAATATTAGTCAAAGAGCAGGCGGCGGACTTTTTTCTGGGGGAGGCACGATAAGTCTGACGAACAGCCAAGTTTCCAGTAACTCGAGTAATGAAAGTGGTGGTGGAATTCATTCGCGAGATACAGTAACTTTAACCAATAGTAACGTATCGGGGAATTTTGATGTTTCTGGCGCAGGTGGAATTTATGCTGTTAACACGATAAACCTAACCAATAGCACGGTATCGAATAATTATAGTGTTTTCGGGACGGGGGGAATTGATTCATCAGTTGTTACCCTTACAGATAGCACGGTATCTGGGAATGATGGATTGTATGTAGGAGGAATTTATTCGGTTAATACAGTGACCCTTACCGATAGTACGGTATCGAATAATTATGGTGTTTTCGGGACGGGGGGAATTAATTCATCAGTTGTTACTCTTACGGATAGCACGGTATCCGGGAATGATGGGTTGTATGCAGGAGGAATTTATGCTGTTGATACAGTGACTCTTACCGATAGCATGGTATCGAATAATTATAATGTTTTGGGAACGGAGGAAATTAATTCCTCGCCCACAGGGACTGTTGGTTCTCCAACGCCCTCAACAACATCAAACACTCCAACAACCCAATCGGGTTCCGGGACAGTTACCAAGCCTAGGACAGATAAAGAAAGCGAATCCACCAATCCTAGAGCCGATGACAATGTTTCCGAATCCAGTGAAGATGTTTCCGAATCCGATGACAATGTTTCCGAATCCAGTGAAGATGTTGTTGAGGCTGACGGACGTATTTCTGATATCTCAATAAAAGAAGACAATGAATTTAACAGAAACATAACGAGGGAAAACGAAAGTGTGGAAAATATCCGCACGACACTGAAAAGTATCGCCCGAGAAACGGGAACTCATTCTGTTATTATCTACACGATCGCCCTACCGCAACAGTTAGAACTCGTACTCGTCACTCCAGACAACCAAATCGTGCGCAAAGTGGTTCCCGAAGCCTCCGAGACCATCCTACAAGACAAGGTTCGGCAGTTTCGTCAAGCGATCGCGAATACTCGTCGTCCCACTGCATATCGAGCACTATCGCAACAATTCTATAACTGGCTGATTGCACCGCTCAAACCGACATTAGACAATCTTAATGTCGATACTCTGATTTTCAGCTTGGATGCTGGCTTGCGAAGTATGCCTCTCGCAGCCTTGCACGATGGGGAACAATTTCTCGTAGAACAGTACGGTTTAGCAATGATTCCCAGTGTCAGCCTCACCAATACTCGTTATAATTCCTTACAAAATGCTCGCGTCTTGGCAATGGGAGCTTCAGAATTTGAGGAATACGAGCCTTTACCAGCGGTGCCAATAGAATTATCTCTTATTGCTGAAAATTCAAACCAAGGCAAAATATTTCTCAATGAAGATTTTACATTTGAGAATCTTAAAAGTAACGCATTAAATCGACATTATCAAATTCTGCACCTTGCGACCCATGCAGACTTTCAAACCCGAGAAGGTGACAAGTCTTATATTCAATTGTGGGACGAAAAATTGGGATTAGAGCGCCTGCGAGAATTGGGGTGGACGCAAGATAATCCGATCGAACTCTTGGTTCTCAGTGCCTGCCGCACGGCTTATGGAGATGTAGAATCCGAATTGGGGTTTGCAGGTCTGGCGGTCAATACGGGGGTAAAATCCGTGTTGGCAAGTTTGTGGTATGTCTCCGATGGGGGGACGTTAAAATTAATGGAAGAATTTTATCGACACTTGCAAGATCCTGACGTAGTTATTAAAGCAGAGGCTTTGCGACGGGCGCAAATCGCCTTGATTCGAGGAGAGACTGAAGGGCAACCATTGTGGCAGGATATCGCCCGATCGCCGGATCTCGCTCCTGACAGTCAAACCTTATTAGAAGGGTTCGGCCAGCGTAATTTTTCTCACCCTTACTATTGGAGTGCCTTTACTTTAGTGGGTTCGCCTTGGTAAATTTGGGAATGGGAATGCTCTACCGCAACACTATAAAGAAAAGCTGAAAAAGCAATGGCAGTCGTGCAAACCGCTCTCCGCCGATCGCATTGACGGTTGAGGAATGCGCCGCGATACACAGGAGTTCAACATGATATTTAGGCGATCGCTTTCTTGTTTTGTCCTCGGTGGAATTGTATGGGCATTTGAGGGAATGTTTCTCTCGGTCATGGCTCATATTGTCCCCGAAGAGAAGGGAACGAGCACTTTAGTCCGCGTTGAAGATCGGCAATTTGATATTGAGGGTGGAATTCTCTCCGGCGAGAACTTATTCCATAGTTTTGAGGCATTCGGACTCGATCGCGGACAAGTTGCGAATTTTCTCTCTACCCCCAATATTCACAATATCCTCAGTCGCGTCACCGGAGGCGATCCCTCGATCGTGAATGGTTTAATTCAAGTCACGGGAGGCAATGCCAATCTATTCTTGATGAATCCGGCGGGGATGGTGTTTGGGGCTGAAGCCAGTTTAAACGTACCGGGGGATTTTACGGCAACGACAGCGACGGGCATTGGGTTTGGGGGCGATCGCTGGTTTAATGCCGCAGGAATTAATGATTACGCCGCCTTAACCGGAAATCCCGATCGATTTGCGTTCGATTTGGCAGGTGCAGGTACGATTGTCAATGGCGGCAATTTAGCCGTGAATGCCGGAAAAAGTCTCACTTTAATAGGTGGCAATGTTATCGATACGGGAAGTTTGCGATCGCCGGGAGGTACGATTACCATTGCGGCCATTCCCAATAGTTCTCTGGTGAGGATATCCCGGGCTGGCAGTCTATTGAGTTTGGAAATCGAACCGCCGAGGGATATCAATGGCGTATCTTTACCCATTACCGCCCTTGATTTGCCGACCTTGTTAACGAGAAGCGGCGTAGAGACGGGATTGAATCGGGAGGGCGAGACCGTAAAATTAACGGATTCTGGCGCGATTATCCCCGAAGGAACGGGCATGGCGATTGCAGCGGGAGGGATTGATGTTTCCGGGGATATCGGCGGTGAGGTTAACGTGCTGGGCGATCGCGTTGCCCTCTTCAATGCAACCATCGACGCATCGGGAAGCAATAGCGGTGGCAATGTCCGCATTGGAGGAGATTATCAAGGTAAGGGAGATATTTTCAACGCCACGCACACTTACATCGATCGCAACTCTCTCATTACTGCCAATGCCGTAGAAAATGGTCAGGGGGGACGGGCGATCGTCTGGGCGGACGACACGACGCGCTTTTTTGGCAGCACCGAAACCAAAGGGGGACAAATTGGCGGCGATGGCGGCTTTGTGGAAGTGAGCGGCAAAGAAACCCTAGATTTTCGCGGTGGGGTCGATACGTCCGCCCCATTTGGGAAGATGGGTCTATTGTTCTTGGATCCTACCGATATTAACATCGTGGCCGGTTCGACCCCCGCCCCGACCAATGCGATCGAGGGCTTTTGGTTCGCAGTTGAAGATACGGGAACTCAAAGTATTGGCGTAGATTACCTGCGCCAGTTGCTCGGGACGGGGAGCGTCTCTTTGTTTGCCAGCAATAACATTACTTGGGAAGCGGGAGTGAGTCTGGATTTCGATGGCATCGGTACCGAAGATACATCCATCCGCAATCGCTTTTTTAGCGAGAACACTGCCTTTACTTCAACGTCTACCGCGCCATCTTTAATCCTCGATGCCGGGAATATCCTCGCGTTTAATGGTAATATTTTCGATTCTTCCCCAGGAGACGATATTCTCAATGTTGCCTTTTTTGGCAGTTCTGGCGTGACTTCTACGGGTGGGGAAATTAGTACGGGAGGGGGAAATATTGCCATCGGTACATTTTCTGGCAGCATGGAGATGTCGAACTTAAATCTCGTTACCGATTTTACCCCATCCAATCCCAACGGCGGTACGGTTGGCCTCGGCGCGCTCGGAAGTATCGATATTGGTTCGATTAGCGCTCAAGGCGATCGCAGTGGGGGGGGAACGGGCGGATCGGTTTATGTGGTGGGGGATACCATCCGCATCAATGCCACCACAACAGACCAACTGGGAACGGCGGCCAGCATCACTACAACGGGAGCAGAGGGTTCGGGGGGTCTTATTTTTGTCAATCCGGCAGTTTCTGTCAGCAATCCTTTTGCAGTGGCTGTCCTCAGCGATCTGTTCACCACCTCTCCCAGCACTCCCTTTACTATTGGCAATGCAACCACGAATGGCAGCCTCGGAGCAATTACGACGGGGGATAATACCATTGCCCCGACATTGGCAATTTTCGAGCCAACCACCTCGGGCAACCTCAATCTCTTTGCGATCGGTTCCGATACCTCCGAACTCGATGCGATCTTTGCCTCTCTGACTCAAACCAGTGCTCTCGCTTCCCTCTCTCTCGATTCCCTCCAACTCGGAACTAACTTGCAAGGATTGAATAATACTCCCATCTTGCAGGCATTTCGCAGCAACTTGCGAGCGGCTCTGGCTGCTCGAGAACTCGATGAAGCAGTAAGCTGGGTGGAAGTTGTCTTCTGCGACGAATTTGAGGGGCAAGAATGCAGTCCTGAAGAAGATGAAGAAGATATTGTCGAAAATATTCGAACGACCCTCAAATACATCACTCGGGAAACAGGCACAAATCCCGTCGTTATCTATGCGATCGCCTTCCCCGAACAATTAGAACTGGTGCTCGTGACCCCGGAAGACAATATTATTCGCAAAGTTATCCCCGAGGCAGATGCCGAGAAACTGCAACGAACAGTGTCGGATTTTCGTCGCACCGTGACCAATCCTCGCCGTCCCGATGCTTATCTAGAAGCCTCTCAACAATTGTATAATTGGCTCGTTGCCCCCCTCGAACCAGACTTAGAACGACTCGCCGTCGATACCCTCATTTTCAGTCTGGATGCGGGATTACGAGGCGTTCCCCTAGCTGCGTTGCAAGATGGAGAACGGTTTCTGGTCGAGAAGTATAGTTTGAGCGTGATTCCCAGTGTCAGCCTTACCAATACGCGCTATGCACCTTTGCAAAGTCCTCGCGTTTTGGCCATGGGTGCCTCAGAATTTGACGACTACGACCCCTTACCGGCAGTACCGATCGAATTATCTCTGATTACCGAACAGATCGCCGATGGCACTGCCATTCTCGATCGCGATTTTACCTTCCGGAACCTGCAAGCCAACTCCCGCGATCGCAGCCATCAGATTCTACACCTCGCCACCCATGCCGACTTCCAAGCCGGAGATAAAGATAACGCCCACATTCAATTATGGGACGATCGCCTCGCCTTCGATCGCCTGCGAGATTTGGGATGGACTCAAGACAATCCTATCGAATTATTGGTGCTGAGTGCTTGTCGCACGGCATTGGGGGATTTAGATGCCGAGTTGGGCTTTGCCGGTTTAGCGGTCAATACGGGGGCAAAATCGGCATTAGCGAGTTTGTGGTATGTCTCTGATGGAGGCACTTTAAACCTAATGAGCGAGTTCTATCGCCACCTGCAAGATGCCGATGTTACCATTAAAGCCGAAGCCTTACGACGGGCGCAAATTGCCATGCTACGGGGAGACGGTCGAAACGAACAATTCTGGGAAGCGATCGCGCAATCTGCCGATCTTCCCCTTGCCAGTCGAGTATTTTTAGAAGAGTTCGGCGATCGCAATTTTTCCCATCCCTACTATTGGAGTGCTTTTACTTTAGTGGGTTCTCCTTGGTGATTTCAGTTATCAGGCAGTGCTTAAGCCGGAACCTGAGTCCGGCTGTAAGAAGCACTGCCCCAAAGGGTTATCAGTTATCAGTTATCACTTACCGATGGAGAGAGAGATCTCTTGGAGAGGGAGATCTCTTTTTTTGGCAATAAAACTGCATCGTATTTGTACTGATTTTTGTCTTCTTGAAAAAGAAAAAATCATACAAACTTTATCCATCTTCACGGAATCTTTACCGATACTCTGTTAGTTTTACTGAGTCGAGTCAATTATACTGACAATAATAAATTATTGCTATTTTAGAACAGGAATAAAAAGTCAGTGAATTTTTGGCGATCGCTCCCTTATTTTGCTCCGATTCCCCTCATATTTGCCGCATCGGGTCTCTTTTATCCGGTTTTATCTCAATCTATTGTTTCAGAAACGAACGGAACTGAAACGATCGTTAACGCTGAGGGAGGAATTTTCACAATTGAAGGCGGCATATTATCGGGAGATGGGGCAAATTTATTTCATAGTTTCGAACAGTTTGGACTGGATGCCGGACAAGTTGCTAATTTCCTATCTGCGCCAGATATTCACAATATTCTCGGTCGCGTTGTTGGGGGCGATCCTTCAATTATTAATGGTTTAATTCAAGTCACGGGCGGAAACTCCAATTTATTCTTGATGAACCCGGCGGGGATTGTTTTTGGGACGGATGCGAGTTTAAACGTACCGGGAGATTTTACGGCAACAACGGCAACGGGGATCGGATTTGGGGATAATTTTTTTAATGCTTTTGGAGAGAACGATTATCACAACTTAACCGGAAATCCCACGCAATTTGCTTTCGATTTAGCCCAACCCGGAGCAATAATTAATGCGGGGAATTTGACGGCGGCGGGAGATCTGACCCTGATGGGAGGAGCGATCGCCAATACAGGCAGCATTGAAGCAGGTACGGTAACGCTTGCCGCCGTCCCCGGTAGCCGTTTGATTCGCATTCAACAAGCGGGCAGTTTGTTGAGTTTGGAAGTCGAAGCCCCTCGGGATAGTAACGGGCTGATTCTTCCTTTTACGGCGTTGGATATTCCTGCATTATTAACGGCTTCGGGGACTGAAAATGCGACCCTCGATGCTTTGAATGATGGAGATTTAATGATTGCCGGAAAGGTGCGAGGGGAAAATGTGAATCTAGCGGCAGTGAATCCCATTCAACCCCAAGATGCAACGTTAATTCGCACGGGGGACGGAACGCAACACAGTCCCACGGTTATTCGCTTTGGAGAAGTTGGGGAGTCTTTTGACTATACGTTTATTGACGAACGGGCAGATAGTCCTGATGAGTTACTGTATGGAGGAGAAGCGGGAACGGTGTCTCGGTTGGTATTGCGAGGGGAAGATGGGATCGGGAGAGTCACGGAGGTACTGAATTCTGCGAGGGAACCTGTCGAAACTCTGACGATTGTAGCGGAAGGAAATGCGGGAGAATTATGGCTGGGAAAAGACTTTATTACCTCGGAGAATATTCAACAATATCGCACTCAATTGGAAAGTTGGGGAGAGTCTCTGAGTCCCACAGCAGATATTTTGCTTTATAGTTGCTTTACGGCATTAGGAGCGGCAGGAGAAAGTTTTGTGAATTATATTGCCGAGGCAACGGGGGCAGATGTGGCGGCTTCGGTGGATGCGACGGGGAGTGCCAATTATGGGGGGAATTGGCAATTAGAATATGCGACAGGGGCGATCGCGTCTGTAATTCCTTTTACCGATGGAACTTTGGCGAATTGGGATGGGAAGTTGGCAACGCAAACGGTAACGAGTACGGCAGGAGTAGGGGGAGGTTCTTTGAAAGATATCATTGAAAATGTCGCGGGGATAGGAGATACAATTGCTTTCGATCCGACAGCATTTGCAGGAATGGTAACAATCGATTTAACGAGCAATGAAATTAACTGGGCAACAGATAATTTAACCTTAGAAGGAACGGGAAAAACCAATCTATTTCTGGATGGTGGGGGAGCAAATCGCATTTTTAGTATTTCTGCCAATAATGCCACAATTAAAAATGCGACTATTCAGAATGGATCGGTAGGAGGCAATGGAGGAGGGATTGAGCATACCGGAACGGGAACAGGAACGCTAACATTAGAAAACACCACAGTTCGCAATAATTCCTCTAATGGCAATAATGGTGGTGGGATTTATAGTAATAGCGGAAATGTGACGCTCGCTACGAGCAAGGTTAGTGGCAATTCTTCAGGTTCTAATGGGGGTGGAATTTGGACGGGTTTCGGAGGTACAGGGAATGTAACGCTCATTGATAGCGAGGTCAATAACAATACTGCTGCTCAGGGTGGTGGTGGGATTTGGACGCAGGCAGGAACGGTGACAATGATTAATAGTCAGGTCAATGGCAATTTTGCCAATAGTAATGTTGCTGGTGGGATTCTGTCTAGCGGAACCGTGACCATGACCAATAGCGAAGTCAGTGGTAATTCCTCCGGTAAGTTTGCTGGTGGTGGGATTCGGACTCGATTTGGGTCTGGTGTGGTCATGACTGACAGTAAAGTTAATAACAATATTGCTAATGATGGTCACGGAGGTGGTATTGAATCTAGTGGAACTGTGATGATGACCAATAGCGAGGTGATTGGCAATTTCTCTAGCGGTTTTGGTGGCGGCATTACAGCCGATGGAGATGTAACAATAATGGGAGGGAGTGAGGTCAGTGGGAATTCCTCTAGCCTTAACGGTGGCGGAATTTATCTAGAAAAGAATAGCGATTTAACGATCGCCAATAGTCAAATTAGTAATAATGCGGCTGTTGCTGGAGGGGGGATTTTTGTTGATACCGATAGCCAAAACGTAACAATTACCAATAGCAACGTGACGGGTAATCTCAATGGCGAAGCGGTTTTGAATGCCAATAGTAGCACCAATCTCAATAATGTTACCTTTGGCGGTGGCACTGTCGAGATTAATAGCTCCGTGACTGGTATTTCTGGAAATATTACCTTTAACGGCGATGTCACCCTTGCTTCGACTTCAAACAATGCGATCCTTGCTGGAAATGGAAATCTTGCTTTTAACGCCACCCTCGACACGGGCAATAATAACGTGGCGATCGCCGTCAGCGAACTCGATTTTGGCGGTACCGTCGTCGGGACGGGCAATTTGGCCTTATCTCAAGGAAGCACCTCGCAAAATATCAATCTCGGCGGTAGCGATAGCGGTTCGACCGATACTCTCGACCTCACCGCCAGCGATCTGGGTGCGATCTCGAATGGCTTTGCCTCCGTGACGATCGGACGAGCCGACGGGACGGCAACCATTACTCTAACTGAAGATATTACCTTTAACAATCCTCTAATTATTGAAGCCGGAAACGGCAATATTACCAGTTCCGGACAGCACGATATTACCGCCACCGATGGCGATGCCTCTTTAACCCTCAATGCGGGTCGGGGGATTTTTACCGGCAATCTCACCAGTCTCGGTCAAGATATTATTCTCACTAACAATACTGGTGAGATTACGACGGGAGATATTATTACCTCAGCAGCGATCGGCGGCAATGTTCTCGTGCAAACCCAAGGCAAACTAAATGCCAATATTATCGATACTCACGGCGCGATCGGCGATGGCGGCAGCACGATCCTCAATGCCGGAGACAATATTACCCTCGATCGCATCAATAGCCAAGGTGGAGCAGACGGGAAAGGGGGAATCGTCGATATTACCACCATAAACTTTTTTCGAGCCACAGGAACATTTAGCGATCGCAACGAAGTCGAAGCCAGTATTTCCACCGCAGGCGGTGCGGGAGGCAGTTCGATAACCATCCGCCACGGCGGGCGAGGAATTTTTCCCTTTCATGTCGGCGATGGGGATAGCAACGGCACCGCAGGGGCGATTACTTCGGGAGATTTCACCATTGCACCCATGCAATCATTTCTCTCCGACTATACTTTAGGCAATCTTGCGATTCTCTCCCCCGCCGAATTTTCCCAGACGCTGCCAAAATTTGACAATGTGGAAACCCTCCAACTGACAATGGCTCAATTTATCCAACTCTTGGCCATTCAACCTAATTTAAACCAACTCAATCTTGCCGCAGTTCCGCAACTGCTCGATCTCTCCGTTGATAACGTTGACGAATATTTTACCGAAAGTTTTCGCAACCATTTCGGCTCGGATCTGCTCGCGGACGTTAGCGATCGCGAACTCACCAGCAATGAAACCACTGATAGCGGCGACTCTGAGGAAAAGAACTTCCTCGATCGCGCCCAAGCCAGCTTACAAAAAGCAGCCTCTGCCACGGGAGTGCAACCCGCCCTCCTCTATGGGATTTTCGTGCCACCCCTAGGCTTTCATAACGACGGGAAAAGCGATCACAGTTTGGATCGCCTCCATCTCCTCCTCGTCACCCCATCGGGAGAGCCCGAGATCTATCCCACCGGACAAACGCGGGATCTCGTCCTCAAATCCGCGCGCCAGTTTCGCCGTGCCGTTACCAATGTCCGCCGTCCCGATGCCTATCTTCCTCCCGCCCGAGATTTGTATCAAACCCTAGTCGCTCCTCTCGAAGTCGAGTTGCAGGCACGAGATATTCAGCACCTCACTTTTCTGCTCGATGATGGCTTGCGCTCCATTCCCATTGCCGCCCTCCACGATGGCACGAACTTCCTGATGGAACGCTACAGCCTCAGTCTCATGCCCAGCTTGGCTCTCACGGATCTGCGTCCTGCCGATATTCGCTCCATGAGCGTCCTGGCTATGGGTGCGACAACCTTCACCGACAAAGAAGCACTGCCTGCCGTTTCGCGCGAATTAGAGATTCTCACAGAAGATTTATGGAAAGGCGATCGCTATTTTAATGAGGACTTTAACGCCAAACAATTGAAGGAGGCAAGAGATCGCGTCCCCTATGGAATCGTCCATCTGGCCACCCATGCCGACTTCCGACCCGGACAACCCAGCGAGTCTTATATTCAAATGGGATCCCAACAAATGGGACTCGATGAATTGCGGGAATTGAGACTGCACGATCCGGCGATCGAACTTCTCGTTTTAAGCGCCTGTCGCACGGCATTAGGAGATACGGATGCCGAATTGGGATTTGCCGGGTTAGCAGTGGCGGCGGGGGCTAAGTCTGCATTGGGTAGTCTGTGGTATGTCAGCGATGCGGGCAGTTTGGGCTTTATGACCAATTTTTACGAACATTTGCGAGCAGTGCCAATGAAAGCCGAAGCCATTCGACAAGCGCAAATGGCATTGCACAATGGAGAAGTGCGCTTGGAAGGAGGACAATTGATCGCACAAGGAAAGACTTTTGCTTTGAATGAGGAGTTGTTGGAATTGGGCGATCGCGATTTTTCTCACCCTTATTATTGGAGCGCTTTTACTCTGATTGGTTCGCCTTGGTGATTGTAGCGTTCGACGAACGATTATCAATATGTCAACAAAAAAATCCTGTTCGTCCTATCTCCAATTAGGCTGACAACAGCATATATTTGTGGCTAAGATAGATATGGTCGTGCGATCTTCAAGAAAATTTCGGGAAGAAAATCAATGAATCTTGCTCCTATTCGCCGTCATTCTTCTGTATTGATACCTTTATTCATTGGTTTATTTGCTGCCTCTCCCCTTTTCCCTCAACCGAGCATTGCAGAAATCGTTTCAGAAATGGGTACTGGAACAACAGTTAACTCTCATGGCAAAAAAATTGATATCGGCGGTGGTACAATATCGCCAGATGGGGGAAATTTATTTCATAGTTTTGAACGGTTCGGACTCGATACGGGACAAGCTGCCAATTTTCTCGCTTCACCTGCAATTCATAATATCCTCGGTCGCGTCGTTGGGGGAGATCCTTCGATTATCAACGGATTAATTCAAGTCACTGGAGGGAATTCTAATTTATTCTTAATGAACCCTGCCGGGATTGTTTTTGGGGACAATGCGCGTTTGAACGTACCGGGAGATTTTACGGCGACAACAGCCACAGGAATCGGTTTTGGGGATAATTATTTTAATGCCTTCGGAGAAAATGAGTATCAAACTTTAATCGGCAATCCCACTCAATTTGCTTTCGATCTGGTGCAACCGGGCGCGATCGTTAATACCGGGGATTTGAGGGGGACGGGAGGAGATATTAATGTTTTAGGGGGCAGCATTCTGAACGCGGGAAATCTAACAGGATCGGGAACGATTAATATCGCTGCCGTACCGGGAACGAGTTGGGTAAGGGTTTCTCAATCGGGAATGATTTTGGCTTTAGAATTGCCGGGCGATCGCCTTGCTCCCGATTTTTCGGTGTTGGATATTCCGGCGTTATTAACGACTCCAGAAGTACGAACGGTAACGCAAACAACAGCAGCAGCACTAGAATTTCCGTTCAATGCGGGGGATGTATCCATAGCGGGAAATATTACCGCAGAAACGGTGAATTTAGGGGCGGCAAGTCGGGTCAGGGTTGCGCCTTCCGACGTGCCTTGGGTGACGACAGCAGGCGGAAATAGCGCCCCGACAGTAACATTATTTCCAAGCGATCCAGAAGCGGCGATCGCCACGGTATTTATCGATGCAACCGTAGAAGACTATCAAGATTTGCTCTATGGGGGGAAAGCGGGAACGGTTTCTATCGTCGTTACCCCAGAAGAAGCGGGGATTTCAGCGATTGGCGATCGGTTATCGGCGATCGCTGAAGAAGGTCAGAAAGTGGATGAGGTGCATATCGTCACCGAAGGAAACGCCGGGAATTTTTGGTTGGGTCAAGATTTTGTCAGTGCTGAAAATATCGATCGCTATCGAGAACAATTGCAAGCATGGGGAGAATCTTTGAGCGGAAATGCAGATATTTTGTTGTATAGTTGCTTTACGGCATTAGGAGAAGCGGGCAAGGTTTTAATCGAGGCGATCGCCACAGAAACGGGCGCAGATGTAGCAGCATCGACAACCCTAACAGGGAATGCAGCTTTGGGAGGAGATTGGGTTTTAGAATCGAGTACGGGGAATATTGAAGCATCCTTGGCATTCACGCCGGAAGCGATGGAGAATTATGACGGGAAACTGGCTGTATACACAGTCACGACAGTAGACGATACGCTGAATGGGGGGGATGGTGTATTGTCATTGCGCGAGGCGCTCGTAACAGCAAACGCAAGCGGATTGGATGATGAAATCCGCTTCGCTTCAGGAGTATTTAATGGCTCTCAAGGCGCGATCGTCCTCAGCAGTCTCGGAGAATTGACCCTTGAAGGAACTTTAACAATTTCCGGGGCGTTTGGTGCATCCAATGTCGTTATTGATGGCGCGGGGACATCGCGAATCTTTAATATTGTATCGGGCAGTACCATCACCTTGGACGATTTAACAATTAGAAATGGGAAGCCGCCATCGGATGCAGGGGGCGGAATTCTGGCCGATGGAGGAACATTAAATATTACCAATAGCACCATATCGGGCAATCAGACAACTGCTGGATGGGGGGGTGGGATTTACACATCGGGAACGCTTAATATGACCGCTAGCACGGTATCGAGCAACACTGCGAGAGGAGGGGCTGGTGGCGGCATTTATGCGAGAACCTTAAATTTAACGAACAGTACCGTATCGGGGAATCAAAGCGATATCTTCGGGGGTGGAATTATGCTGGGAAGTGCAGGGAATGCCGCCGAGATTTCGAGCAGTACGATCGCCAACAATCAGGCAGGGACGGAAGGGGGCGGTATCTATGGATTGAATGGCACCCTCGATATTTCCAATGCGATCGTTGCCAATAACACGGCCAATGGAACGGCGAATGAAATTGATGGAAGCGGTATTACCGGCGGAACCGTTTCCTACAGTCTGATCGAAGGGACTTCCACAATGACCTCCCTGACGTTTACGACGGGCAATATCACGGGGGTCGATCCCCAACTCCTTGCCCTCGCAGACAATGGCGGTTCGACCCAAACCCACGCACTTTCCTCTAGCAGTCCGGCCATTAATCGAGGCAATAATTCTAGTGCACCTGCCACGGATCAACGGGGATTTTCTCGCGGCAATTTGCTCGATATAGGAGCCTTTGAAGTGCAAGACGAACCGAATGCCGTTGTCATTTTTGTCGATGATAATGTTTCTCCAATCGTCATTAATGAAGGACAAGGGATTACATTATCAGTAGATAGTGCATTACCGTCCGATAGCGAACTTTTATCCTTTGCGGCGACTTTTCTGACCGGTATCGAAGGAACGATTAATTTGGAGGATGCTTTCTTTGATTCTTCATTAGGCGCATTTCGCCTGAATTTGCGAACGGCTTTGCCCGCGAATTCCATTGCAGCCGTTACGCAAATTGAAAGTACATTTTCTGAAGAATTCAGTTCCGAAAACAGTACCAACTCGGGAAAAAGTGGTCAGGAAAACCAAGAAGAAGAAGGGAATATCGAAAATATCCGCGATACCTTGAAAAATATCGCCCGAGAAACTGGAACGAATCCCGTTATCGTTTATGCCCTTTCCTTTCCCCAACAATTAGAACTCCTCGTTATTACACCAGAAGAGCATATTATTCGCAAAGTCATTCCTGAAGCCCATGCCGATGCGTTGCAAGCAACAGTCAAGGATATCCGACGTACTATTACAAATCCTCGCCGTCCCGATGCTTATTTTGCCCCCTCCCAACAGTTATACAACTGGCTCATTACACCCATTCAATCCGAACTGGAAGGACTGAATATCGATACTCTCATTTTTAGTTTGGATGCAGGGTTGCGCGGTATTCCCCTCGCCGCTTTGCACGATGGGGAACAGTTCCTTGTAGAACAGTATAGTTTGGGACTCATTCCCAGCGTCAGCCTCACCAATACCCGCTACGCGCCCTTACACGATAGCCGCATTTTGGCCATGGGCGCATCGGAGTTTAGCGAATACGACCCCTTACCCGCCGTTCCTTTGGAATTATCCCTCATCGCCGACCGAGCCAATGAGGGAGAAACGTTCCTCAATCAAGATTTTACCTTCAATAATCTCAAAGCCAACAGTCAAAACCGCAACTATCAAATTCTCCATCTCGCGACCCATGCTGACTTTAAAGCAGGGGATGCGGAAAATGCACACATCCAACTCTGGGATGAAAAAATGCAACTCGATCGCTTGCGAGAATTGGGGTGGACGCAAGAAAACCCCGTGGAATTGCTCGTTTTAAGCGCCTGTCGCACGGCATTGGGCGATTTGGATGCGGAGTTGGGTTTTGCAGGTTTGGCGGTGAATACGGGAGCAAAATCGGCGCTGGCGAGTTTGTGGTATGTCTCTGATGGGGGAACCTTAAACTTGATGGGGGAATTCTATCGCAATTTGCTGAATCCGGAGATTACCATCAAAGCCGAGGCCTTAAGACAGGCACAAATTGCCATGATTCGCGGAGAATATCAACAGGGAGAAGTGTGGCAGGAAATTACCCGATCGCCCAATCTCGATTCTGCCAGTCAAGAATTTTTAGCAGAGTTAAGCGATCGCTCCTTTACTCATCCTTACTATTGGAGTGCTTTTACTTTGGTGGGGAGTCCTTGGTGATTTCTCCCTCTCCTGTCCCCCTAGTAACGCGCGATCGCGAGGGATATTGTCATGCCTTATCCTTGGATGAGGCGAAAACAGCGATCGATTATGTTTGGGATAATGCCTTTCAATACGCATGAGTTGCAGGTGATTCAAGCGGATTCGATCTCAACGATCGCTCTCTTCCAAGGGAATAGAAGCGATAAATTCAGTTCCCTGTCCTGGAGAAGAAATACACGTTAATTGTCCGCCGTGGCGCTCTACAACAATAGAATAACTAATGGATAATCCCAAACCCGTCCCCTTGCCAATTTCTTTAGTGGTGAAAAAGGGATCGAAGATTTTGTGACGGGTTTCTTCGGGAATTCCGGGGCCGTTATCGGCGATCGCAATAACTGCTTGTTTTTCTTTTAACTGGGTGCAAATGCGGATGCTGGGTTCGGCAATTTCTCCAGCGATCGCTCTGGTTTCTAAGGCATCGATCGCATTGCTAATAATATTCAGAAAAACTTGATTGAGTTGACTCGGATAGCATTCGATCTCGGGCAGAGTAGCATATTCTTTAACAATTTTAATTTCCGGGCGGTTGGGTGCGGCTTTGAGGCGATTTTGTAGAATTAAGATTGTGCTATCGATTCCTTCGTGGAGATCGACAGCTTTGCGATCGGATTCGTCCAAGCGAGAAAAATTTCGCAAACTAATGACAATCTCCCGAATACGAGTGGTACCGATTTTAATGGAACTTAACATTTTGGGTAAGTCACTTTGTACAAATTCCAGATCGATCGTTTCTTTTTCTTCAGCGATCGCCGCAGTGTCTTCCGGATATTCGGTTTGATAGAGCGCGATCAAATCGAGTAAAGCAGTTGCGTATTCTTGTAAATACTTGAGATTCCCGGCAATAAAACTAACCGGATTATTGATTTCGTGAGCAATCCCCGCCACCATTTGCCCCAAACTCGCCATTTTCTCATTTTGAATCAGTTGCAGTTGGGTGCGTTCGAGTTTGTTTAAAGTTTCTTGCAAATCTTCATTTTTATCCTGCAATTCTCGGGTTCGCGCCGCAACTTTAGACTCTAAATCATGACTGTATTCTTGCAATTGTTCGTAGGACGATTGCAATTTTTGGAGCATCTGATTAAAGGTTTTGGCCAGAAAGCCGATTTCATTTTCCGTTAAAACCGGAGCGGGTTGCAGATCGGCAAAATTTCCCCCTTGCACCTTGCCTCCAAGCGCTCTCGCCGCCGTGGCGATCGCTAAAATGGGCTTGACGATTTGGCGACCTGCCAGCACCATCGCCACGGCTAAAATTCCCGACAAGCTCAACCCGGCCAAAACGATTTCATAAGCGAGGCGACGAGCCGGTGCAAAGGCTTCTGTTTGCTCCATTTCCACCAGCAAAGCCAGATCGTGTCGCCCCAACCAATGATAGGCACCAATGACGGGAATATTGCGATAGTTGCGATAGAGACCGCGATCGTCCCTGCCCGCCATCGCCGAGGATATCCCCTCGCTCTCCACCCCATCGGGAAACTCCTGGGAGCCGAACTCTTCAGCCGAAACAAAGGCATAGCGACGGATTAAACCATTGCCGAGATCGACGATCGCATAGGTCTCCCCCGTCCGACCCAAACCGCGATTGTCGCGAATGATGCGATCGAGGCGTTCGAGGTTGAGATGAACCGCCAGCAGTCCCATGCGCTTGCCTGCCTCGTCGAAAATCGGGGTGGTAATGGTTAAGGCCGGGCGATCGGGGCGATCGCTATCTTGGGAGCGATAGAAATTGCCGGTAAAGTTCTCCGCATCGCCCTCGATCGCTTCACTGCCACCCATGAGGGGTTGATAGTTGCCAATTTTTTCGGATTCTGTGGAGGCCAGGACTCGCCCCCCCCGAGAGAGCAGGAAAATTTCCCGATAATCGGAGCGATCGCGAATAAAGCCCTCGAGCGCCGTTTGCAACTCCACCGCCGCGAGCTGATATTCTGGGGTCGATCGCCCTGCACTCAGCAAGATTTTGGCCTGCGCCTCGATTTCCGGTAACTGAATCAAGGAAAGGAGGATATTGCGGCGATCGAGCAGCCAGCGATCGAGTTCCTCTTCTTTAAGGGAAGCCACCGCCGTCAAGCGCTCGAAAATCGACTGTTTGAGGGAGTCTCTAGCTCGCACGAAGGCCAGATAACCGGTCAACCCGACAATAGTAAAGGAAAGGGCGGAAAAAGAACCGACAATTTGCACCAGGAGACTTTTTTTCCAGAATGCGAGTATCTTCATGGCTGGCGAGAGTCTGATTAGCGATTCCATTCTCCAAAAATTTCCCGAATTCGGTCAAATGCCTCCTCGGTGGCTTCTTCCGCAGACCAGCCATCGGCAACCATGCGCTCGATCGCCCGACCCCAAATATTTTCGGCTTGTAAGTTGGTATAGGCTGGACTGACGGACACGGCGGAAGGAATGGTTTCCTCGGTTTGGAATTGTTGGGTACTGGCGAAAATATGAGGATCGGCGGGATCGTTCCAGAACGGTTTTGCCGTCAGTTCCGGCATGACTGGGAAGTAACGACCAAAGGAGTTTTCCAAATAGGGACCGAGATGTTCGGGCTGAATCAAGTAAGAGAGGAAATCTTTGGCGATTTCTTGATTGGGAGAAGTAGCAAAGACCGCAACTTGCTTGATCGTGACGATATAGCGCATTTTTTCGCCATCGGGTTCTCGGGGAAAGCCCGTTGTGACCATGCGATCGCGATAAATTTCTTCATCTTCTCGTTGGGATCCCGGGATTGACAGGGTGGGATTGATGGTCATTACGGTTTGTTGTTCGAGAAAGGATTTGTTATTCGAGCCATCCGTCCAATTGTCCGCATCGGCAGGCACGTAGCCCTCGCGATCGAAATCGACCAAAAATTCGAGTGCCTTGATAATTTGCGAGCGAACTTCGGGGCGATCGAGGAGAAGATTGCCATCAGCATCCACGATGCTAACATCGTAAGCCTCTAAGATCTGCTCGAAGAGAAAATGCGTATCGGTTGCCTCGCTTGACAGGGGCAGACCGCAGCAATAAACGTCCTCGTTGCCTTTGGCGCGCAGATTGTCTTGTGCCTGTCGCCAAAAATCCCAAAAAGCGTCCCATTCTTGGGGAATATCTGCTTCATTTAAACCCGCTTCAGTCAGTAAGTCTCGCCAATAGTGAACGTATATGGTTTGTTGCTTGATGGGAACGGTATAGATAGAACGCTTGTTGGTGCCTTTGTTGTAGAGAGAAACGGCTTTAAGGGCGGCAGGCGTGTATTTGTCTTTGAGGGGAGCAACGACGGAGGAGACATCGGCTAGTTGCCCTTGCCAAGCCCAACGGGGCGTACTGGTCGCATCGATGCGCGGCGAAAAAACAAGATCGGGAAGGGTGCCCGCGTTCAGAGCGTTGGTCAGATTTTTGGACAGATCGTCTTGAGGGACAAAAATAAGTTCTGCCGAGTTTCCCGTTTTCTCCTGCCATTTGGCGATCGCGGCTTCGAGGGCTTCATCTTCTTGAATGTAGAGACTCTTCGCCCACCAAATTGTTAGGGTTCCATCGGATGGGGAAGAGTCTGGGGGAGTTTGAGTGGCGGATTCTCCTCCCGAGCTGCCACAGCCTGCCAGCAATAGAACCGAGCAACACAAACCTAGTAATTTCTGCGATCGCAAAATTTTCATCAGTTATCGAGTTCCCACACTTTAAGATTGTCGATTTTTAATTAGAAGGAGTGCTTCTCAAAAATGCAAATTGTTTTGGAGACTGAATGCCAACAACAAAAACAATATTTTGACCAAGCAAAAGGCATCATAAAAAGACAATCTTCTTTCATTATAATAGATGACGATCTAAAATGAAAATCCAAAATTGTGATGAAGCTCTCAACATCTTTAAAGTTTTTCTTTTTGTTACTACTTTCGATGGTATTTAGTTGCACTTCTGACTCTGCCGAAAAATCCTCACAAAATCAAGATAAAATTAGAATCGGCGGTTCTGCCGAAGTTTATCCCATTCTCAAAAGTTTGGCAGAACATTACGGGGAAAAATCGGATAATGTCGAGATTGTCTTTCTGCCCAACAGCCAAACCCGGGGTGGAATTCAAGGCATTAAGGAGCGATCGCTCGATATTGGTGCGGTGGGTCGCCCTGTGAATCCAGAAGAAGCGACAGGAGAAATTCATTATCATCACCTCACTCAAAATACTGTCGTTCTCGTTGCCCATCAAAGTGCGGGGGAAATAACGAACCTCACCACAGAAGAAATTAAAAAAATTTATGGTGGAGAAATTGAAAACTGGCAAGAAATCGGCGGAGAAGACGCACCGATCGCAATTATCGATCTGCCCGAAGATGAAAGCGAAAAACAACTGTTGCGAAAACATTATTTAGGAGATACAGAGGTGAGCGATGGCGCGATCGTCTTAAACGATGAATCTCAACTCTTAGAAGCACTCTCGACCACGAATTACAGTATCGGCGCGATTCCTTTCTCAGAAGAATTAAGCGAAAGTCCCGTTACCATTCTCAGTCTGGATGGCATTGCTCCTTCTTCGGAAAATCTAGCCGAGGGACGCTACAAAATGATGCAAGCATTAGGAATTGTGATTTCGTCGGATCGTTCCAACCCAATGGTTAATCGCTTTGTTGAATTTACTTTGAGTGAGGAAGGAGAAGCGATCGTCAGAGAAGCAATCGAAACAGAAGAAGAATAAAACAGCACTCTTGGGAATTTTGTGGCATTCTTAACTTGAGCGTCAAAATATGCGCCCAATGATGAAGATCTTAAAAACGAAGTATGCTCGCCTCTCCCTGCGCGGTAAAATACTCTTACCCTTCGTCTCGATTTTTGTGGTGACTTGGCTCGGGGCGGCCCTAAGTTTGGGCTACTACATCAATCGTACCCTAGAACGACAAGCCGAACGGGAAGCGAGATCGATCGCCTCGGTCATCTTGCGGGAATTTGAACGAGAATGGCAACAACTGCGCCTGAATGCCCGTCTCCTTGCCGATCGCGAAACCATTGCCAATGCCATCCAAGCTCGAGAGTTTGCCACCCTGCAAAAAATTCTCCTGCCCATCAGAATTGGATTTAACCTCGACCTCATTATTGCCCTCGATCGCAGGGGACAATTGCTCGTCGATCTGCACCAACGCGGTCTCGTCGATACTCAATTGCGAGATCGACTCTCCCCTTCCAAAATCCTCAATACCGTGGAACTCTCGGAACTGGTCACGGCAGAGACCCCCGATCGCCGCGATATCTCTGTTTTGTTGGGGACGGCACGGATCAAGTCAACCCAAGGGATTGAAGGCGCAATTTTGATCGGTCGCGTCATTGACGATCTCCTCGCCGCAGAGATCGTTCGCGGTATTGAAGGGGAATATCTGGCTATTTTTCACGGCGATCGCCTCATTGCCACCAATTTAGCCACCGCCCGTACCGCGAATTGGCAACCGCCCGAGGCGGGGGATTTCTCTCACCTGCGCATCGCGAGGGCATCGTATTTAGCCAATACGGCCGCCGTGACAGATTTTGGCAATGGCAAGCTCGAATTCGTCTTGCTGGCTCCCCATTTCCCCCTCCAACGGACTCAAACCCGACTCTGGTTGATTGTCGGGGTATTTTGCGGTGGCGGCATCGCGATCGCGGTTATGGTCGGAGATCGGATCGCCCGAGCGATCGTCGGTCGCCTGCAACATCTGGTTGAGGCAACGGGGCAAGTGGGACAAGGGGAACTCACCACGCGCCTCGATATTGCCGCCCGGGATGAGGTCGGCCAACTGTCCCGTCACTTCAACACCATGGCCGCCCAATTGGAAACGCGAGAACGACAACTCCAACAATATGTTGACCAATTGGAACAAACCCTACAAGAACTCGCCGAGACTCAAAGCAGTTTAATTATTGCCGAAAAAATGTCCAGTTTGGGAGAAATGGTGGCGGGAATTGCCCATGAAATCAATAATCCAATTAGTTTTATCTACGGCAATATTCCCCATGCTAGCGACTACATTCATCAACTTCATTCATTATTTGACCTCTATCACCAACACTATCCCCAACCCGCGACGGCAATCGTGGCACTGCAAGAAGAAATCGATCCAGATTTCTTGTTCCAAGACTTACACGAACTGTTAGCATCCATGAAACGCGGCTCCAATCGCATTCGTAACATTGTTTTGGACTTGCGTAATTTCTCTCGCTTGGACGAATCCGAAGATAAAATCGCCAACATTCATGAGGGACTAGAAACATCTCTCAATCTCCTTCATCATCGCCTGAAAAATGAAGCGCAGGGCGACAGGATTTGCATTGTTAAAGATTATGCCGAAGTTCCCCCGATTCATTGTTATCCAAGACAATTAAATCAAGTCTTTTTTAGTTTACTGGCCAATGCGATCGATGCGTTGGAATTGGCTGCGAACGATCCGCCCGAGGGTGACTGGCAGCCGACTGTAACCCTAAAAACGAGTTTCGTTTCTCAACAAAAGGAAATTCACATCTATATTACTGACAATGGAACGGGAATCGATGCAGAGATTATTGATAAAATTTTCGATCCTTTCTTTACCACTAAAGCGGTCGGTCAAGGCACCGGACTGGGATTGACAGTCAGCTATCAAATTATTACTAAAAAGCATGATGGCCGTCTTTTATGTTCTTCTCAACCCGGCCGGGGAACGGAATTTACGATCGCCCTTCCCGTAAAACAATCTGAAAATTCTGAACTGTAATATTAAAGAGCTTTCTGGTCTTCTTATTCACAAAACTTGGCCTTTTGCGCTGCCTCCGCACGCTAATAAACCGCCGAAATTGAGTGGGAATCCCATTTCATCTCGTGGAAAATATCCGCAACTGTTTTGGCAGCCGGCCATGCTAAAACGGCATTACCGGGATCTCCTTCGCCCACAAAACCGAGATCGCTAGGCAACTTTCCTTCATTGTCGTAGTATTGCTTGCTGCCATCCTTTTTGATAACCAAAACAACTGCATGAGGACGATCCACAGTTCCCGCATTAAATTTGATCGTTTTCCCGATGAGCGCATCTTCACTATATGCTTTCAAAAGGTCGTCAGAATTTTCAAACTCCCTACCAATGTCACCCGTGATAATGTTAAACACGATTGTTTTTCTAGCACCCTGTTCTGCATCTTGAACTTCACTGATTTTGCGATCGACTTCATAAAATTCAAAGATGTCATCTTTACCAGCTTCTAGTGCGTCGGCAATTTCTATTTGATGCTGATGTAAGGCTTGAAAAAAGTAATTAGACCACGGCTCTTTACTGGCAGGCATTAAGTCATGTTCGATCAATTTTTTCTCAACCTTGTATTCATTGTTTTTCATGACCCTATACATATTTATCAATCCTTTCTTCGCGATTTCGTGTTCCGTATATTGAATGAAAGGTTTCAGCGCATCGGGAGAGCCAAATTTAAAATATGCGTTTTGACCGTCATCTCTGAGTAACATTGCTTCGAGTTTTTTACTATCCGACATTTGCAATCCCGCGATCGAACTCGCCGCATTACAAGCTCCTGCACCGGATAGTTGTATTAAATCTTGAGGCTGAAACGCTTGGGGAATTTGAACTGTATCTTGTTGGTCTGAAGGAAATAATAAAGCATCTACATCCTCCTTCTCGAAGCCAGAGGCAGAAAACTTGGCATAAATTGCTTGCTCTTCTTCATTTTCAGTTTTATAGTCGTCTGAATTGATTCCTAGCTTATATTCATTTACGGCATTTCTTAAAATTGCCAGACGGGGATTAGTTGGCTCGCTATCATCGTCTCCCAGACCCATTGTAAACGATCGCGCAGAAACGATCTTGGTTTCGGTTTCGTCATCCAAGTCATCCTCGAACTCAAATTTTTTGGCATCGCTATCATCTTGTTTGGCATCACTATTACTATCATTCGCTTCGAGATCCTTGGCGATATCGGCGATCGTTACTTTTTTCTTGGTTTTTTTCTTTGATTTTTTAGCCTGTTTCTGATATCCCGGAATGCTATCGTTGGCAATCATCGAGATCGCTTCATCAAGAATATCGGATATGGTTAACGCGCTAGATTGTTTGATAAAGTGCATAACAATCGCTTGCAGTGCTTTGGCTGAATATTGCAAATTTTGAGCTTTCTTAGAGTTAGCGAGGGCTTTCTTGAGCTTCACGACTGCATCTACCCAATACAGTTCTTGATTATGGGCATCTACGAGCGATCTCTGGATCGTACCCTCATTTTTTCTCTGCACTTCTCCCCCGCTTTGTTGCACCACATGAGTCAATTCGTGGGCAATTAATTCTTGCCCTCCTGTCGAACCGGGTTGATAAGCTCCTCGCTTAAAAAATACATCTCGTCCTGTGGTAAATGCTTTGGCTTGTATCGACTCGCTCAGACGATCGGCGGTGGAGTCTGTGTGAATTTTTACGCCGCTAAAATCTGCCCCGATTGCCTTGCCCATTTTCTGCTGCAAACCCGAATCTAGAGCCTGTCCGCCACTGCGAGCGCGACTAAGGGTGCGATCGAACTCCTCACTCGTCGTTCCCCTTTCTGCCCCCTTTCCTTGCAATAGGGGTCGCCAAATCTTGTGAAATGCGTCGGTTCTGCGCTGAAGGGACGGCTCGATTTCTGTGGGTTCGAGGGCATCCTGCTTTGAGTCGCCGAAAAAACGCTGTATGGGGTTTCCCCGATTGGGATTTGCTAGCGGCAGCGGTTCGGAAGTCTGCATTCTTTGGCTCGCTTCCTTGGCAACGCAATCGGCTTCTCGTTCGTATTTGTCGTTGGGTTCGCCGATGGTGAGTTTGGGTTGCACGAACTCTTGGGGTGGCGTTGCGGCTTGGGGGTTTTGTTCCAGCGATCGCATGACGTTATCCATCATGGCACCCGGCGCTATATCTGCAACTTCGATCGGTGCAGGACTATCGCTCGTCGGTGCGTTGGGCTGATGACTCGGGCTGCGATCGGGTTGTTGTTGATAGACTCTGTTTGCAGACATTTAGAACTTTTTAACTCAAACTTAACAATTTGAGATCCTCTTAATTTAACCATAACCTCGATTTTTGTCAGCGACCTTAATAAAAATTGGCCTGTTGAGTTGATAAAAATTGGCCTCTGGACTAGCGACAGCGTAACGCACCCAGTTTTAGATTGATGTTTCGGTTTCATTAGTATTCCGTGAGGATGCCGGTCAAACTATATTGTTACATCCGGCTTATCCCAAAATTGTTCGGTGTAAAAGCGATCGCTTGCTTGCCCTAACGCCTTATACTCTTCCTCTGTTGCCATCATCTCGGGTTGGCTATCTGTTGTTGCGAGTACCTTCGTCAAGAGTCCGATAGATAGTGGGAATTCTGCGAGATAAGAGTACAGTCTTTCATCTGTTCTCAACTCGGTCGCCGCATCAATTGCCTCCTGAGAACGCTCGAAAGGCTTCCCTCCATCTACAGATTTACCGAAAGCTCTTTGAAGCTCGTAAAATGTATGACCGCCACCATGTTGTTTTACAGCGTCTAATTGTTTGTGCAAAATTTGCAGTTCTGCCAAGATAATTCCTTGTTGGTATCCTTCCGGGCCGTCTTCCCGTGCAAATTCAACAGGGATAAATCCTTTAATATCCCCATAGCCTTTATTGCCTTCTTTACTCATCTGCCAGTCAAAAGAGTTATTCATTAACAAATCGGGCGTTAGCTTGGGGATAAAATCTTTGTACTGGGCAAGTCCAAATTGGATTTTTTGTTTTACCACTCTTTCTGCAACTATCATTGCATCATAATCGTCACAAGCAATTGTTGCTCGGAGAATATCCATCAAAGCATGAGCAACGCCTTGGCCCCAGTTGATTCCTGTGGCTTTGGCCTTCCGGGTTGCGCTTTTCCAACTTTTTACAGCCTTTTCAAACCCAGTGTGGTGGCAAACACTGTCGCCAAAATGAGCATTTGTTTCTGCAACTAAGTCATTTACGATTGCCATAAAAGTGTCTTTTGCACTTTCTGCTGCTACCAGTAAAGTGTTGACTTGGGCAACTTGCAAGGATGTATGTTCTGCGGCATCAAATGCAGACATACCCGCAGTCGCAGCTTGCGATTGGTAAGGTAAAACCTGCCCCGTTCGCTGGCTCGTTTTGGGTTTGTCACCGTCTCTCTGGATCGTCGATCGCCCCACGCCATTTTGCTGCACCACATGGGTTAACTCGTGGGCAATTAGCTCTTGTCCGCCCTTATCTCCTTTCGCTTGCAGGGTTGGCTGCCAAATCTCCTGAAATGCCTCGGTTTTGCACTGAAGGGAAGGCTCTCCAGAAGCAGTCGGTTCCGGGGCGCGAATGCTGTGGACGACTTCCTTGGCCACGCGATCGGCTTCCCGTTCGTAGCGATCGCTGGGTTGACCAATTGTGAGTTTGGGCTGCACGAACTCTGGGGGTGGTATTGCTGGCGTTTCTTGATTCGCCATCGATCGCTCCACATTACCCATCATTGCACCCGGGGCAATATCAGGGACTTCTAAAAACTTTCTGGGATTAGATGTAGATGTATCTGTTTTGTGGGTTTGTTCGCGATCGGGTTGCCGAGAAGATTGTTTAGTATATTTTTTGGAGTACATAAGCTACTTATTGAATGGGTTTTAGAATTCGAGAGCGATCGCAGCTTTGATATCAAGATAGTTCATGGGAGTGATTGAGTGAAAAAACCGACGATCGCATTGTTTAACTTTCTGTTAATTTCTACTTTAACCAAGAAATGTCAAGAACTCGACAAGATTGATGTAAAGTTTAAATACCGTTTTTTTGGGTCATGGCTCGCATGACATCCTCCGCTAGTCGTATGGTTTTCCATCGGCGCGATCGCCTTTTTTTGATTTGAGCTTGACTGACAAGGCGCGCCTCTAAAATTTAGCGAATGTAGGGAGAGGGAGTGTAGTAAAGATCTGTTTTGTAGTCTTCGAGGGACATGGGCGGAAAAATAACCAAAAAACTCAACCGCTTATCATCGGCTGAAAAAGCAATCCCTTTACTGGCATAGATATATTGGAGATCGCTTCTTCCTCCATGAGAAGGTAAGATCGCTTCGGGTTCTCCACAATAATCCCGTAGTATTTGTCGGGTAAAACCTTGTAACTCTCCCTTGATTTCTTCAATATAGAATGCAGCAAAAGAGCAATCTTTGAAGTAATACAACCAACCGGGATGAGTTTGAGGATTATGCAGTTTGATGAGGCGATCGAGGTTAATATAACAGCCATCTCGGCGAATATGTTCGTCAGCAATCAGATATTTGTCTTGAACTTCTTGGTAGGTTAAGGTTTGCACGGCGAGCCAATCTTCCAATTGTGCGATCGGGGATACTCGTGTCATGTTTTTCCTCCCTTTTTTGGACATTATCCAATAGGTTTATCTAACAAAGGTTTAATTTTTTCTTGAATAAATCGAAAGCGGATTGGACATTTTTTCTGAAGTACTGCTGGCTTTTCAAAATACATCATGACAGCTTCGCACAGATCTTCTTCTGCTTCGTCTGCACCATAAGTCGTGATCGGAACTTCAATCCCAGCAAGTTTTCCATTCTCAATTCTTTTGTCCCAACTTCCACCGCCATAGGTGGGCTGCTTTGGAGTTTGCCAGAAATCAAGAGTTTCAGCGTAGGCTTTATGATATGTCGCATCATCGCGAATTTTTGTATCGGCAATCAAAGCGTGAGTTAATTCGTGAGTCATCGTTCCTCGGAAACCCTGACGGCGCTCTTCTAAAGTTTCTTTTGATGCAATCTCAATAAAATCCTTGATCTCATGACTTGGATCGTACATATAAATTGTATTGCCTTGGTTCATCCCTGCAGTTTGGGCATCATCTCCCTTGGGTTGACGAATGACTTTCGCGAGTTTTTGTGGATCCATCCCTATTTTTCGAGAATCTCCAAGTAAATATTTAAAACGCTCGAGCGCCGCTTCCATATCCTCGAGTTCTTTTAAATCCAAAAATCCTGTCAGTTCGATTTTATAAGTACTCTGAATCCTCTCCTTCATTTTCCTAAGAATTTTAACTCTAGGGTCTAAAAGGACATCTAGATAAAATGTATCGATCGATTGAAGTTGCGATAAGCTCAACAAAAGCTTTTGATTTTCTTTCTTATCTTGTTCCCGGACGAGAATTCCAAAGCGTCGTGCGTGTTTTGGGTTTTCAACATTCAAATAATTTTGCTTCGCAGTATTCAAAGCCTGCTCGTTTACATTGCCCCCAGCTTTAAAATCAAATGTCTCCCATTCTTTTTCCCGCCTCGTTTTTTCAGCCGATTGTCGAGCTTCATCGAATAAAGTATCCAATGTTTTAGCACCATCCGCAAATGCCTTGACTTTCTCTTTCTTTTTCTCTATATTTTCTGCCCAGGCACTTAGCAGTACGCCGAATTTCTTGGCCTCTGTATTATCTAACTCGAGATATTTAGCTTTGGTTTTATTAGAAAGTTCGGGGTCATTAAAAAGGGCTTCAATTCCTAGGGATGGCCATTCCTCTTCACGGGCTTTATTGGCGATCGCCTTTTTAATCTCTTGAATTGAGCTACCGTTGCTGAGTGCCGCGATCGCAGTTGTATATCGAGCTTGAGATTCCACCTGAGTATCATAGAGAATAACCCTGAATTTTTTGGCATCGTCGTCGGAGAATTTTAAATAATTTTCTTTGGCTTTACCCGGATCGTTAAGTTCTAAATTTGTCCATTCTAATTCTCGTGCGTCAATCCTTATTTTTTCGAGTTTTTGGGTGGCGTACTCATCAATAATCCCTTTCTCCAAAGAATCTTTCTGCACGCACCCTTGGAGTCTGTATTTCAGTTCATCCCCAATCTTGCCATCAATAACATTTTCTATGAATTCTGTTCGCTTCGTGAGAAACTTTTCTTGCAGTTTTACAATATCATCGTCGTTTAAAATTTGACCATCGCCTTTTGTCGGTAGCTTCAGTACCTCTTTCCACTCTCGTTTACGCTCTGCAATATCGTAAATCGAGAGTTCTTGAAACGTGACAATATCTTCATAGACTCCCCACCAATGTTCTTTCTGTTGGGAAACTAAGCCTTGTGTATCTTGGAAGACAAAAAACTGTTCTCCCTCATGGGTTTGATAATCAATCAAATTAACCTCACTTTCCGGTTTCTGCCAAACCTCAATTTTATTCGTGTTGCTCCAATCTACCAGCGTTCCTCCTTTGAGAATTTTGCCTTTTCGTGGTAATTTGACGCATTTATTCTCATCCCAAAAACGCTGGATTGTGGGTTCGCCTTGACGTTGAATTGAATCGGCTAATGATTCATTTGATTCTGTTTCTTGCTCTTCTTTTTTTTGAATCGCACTCCCATTTTGCTGCACCACATGGGTTAACTCGTGAGCGATTAATTCCTGTCCGCTTTGGCTTCCGGGTTGATATTCTCCCCCTTTGAAAAAGATATCTTGTCCCGTGGTAAAGGCTTTGGCTTGGATGGATTGATTGAGGTTGTGACTCTGGGCATCTGTATGCACTTTCACCCTGCTAAAATCGGCTCCAAATGCCTCTCCCATTTGATTTTGTAATTTGGGTTCTAAAAGCTGTCCTCCACTTCTGGCGCGGTTTAACTCTCCCTCAAAGTCATCATTCACCGTTCCGCCTGCTTCTACTCCCTTCCCTTGCAGGATATCCCCCCAAACCTGCCGATAGACTTCGGTTTTGCTTTGTAGCGTTTCTGCATCCACTTCCATCGGTGCAAAGCGATCGCCTGCAAGATTAAATTGGCGCTGTAAGACATTACCACTATTATCGGCAGGGGCGTGAATCCTCTGAATCACTTCTTTTGCCATGCGATCGGCTTCTTGCTCGTACTTATCTCCCGGTTCGCCAATCGTGAGTTTGGGTTGCAGAAATACTTGTGGTAGTGTTGAGGGGGAATAGTCGGCTGGGGTCGATCGCATGACATTATCCATCATCGCACCAGGAGTTATCTCGGCAACTTCTAAAGGTGCTTCTTTCTCCGATCTTCTAGAAGCCGATTTTGCTGGCTGAGAATGGCGATCGGGTTGATGTTGATGAATTCGTTTTGAGGTCATGATGAACAAACCAACTACGGATGGAGTTTGGAGAATTACCTGAGATGTTGATATCTTAATCTATACTTAATCTATCTTAATCTAGTTTTTTGCAACGATCGACTTGCCGACCTCTTGTTTAAGATTTCTTAACCATTTAGAGCTAAATATTTGTACTCTGAAGAGAGAAAAAACGATCGCCTCTGGTCGTGAACGCAAACATCGAAACCATGTATTATAATTTTGACGATCCCAGACGATTTGCGGGGAAAAACTTATGGTGGATGTCCTTCCCAAAAATTGAAAGTCGAGAACTAAAAAGTGTGCCCGATGGAGATCCACCCGCGTTTGATATTGGCGATCGCGTAATTTTAAAAGAGAAACCGTTAAGAAAACGCAGAATCTTGAAAATAGAATGGCATTACCATCGGTATCAATGGGTCTATATTATTGAAACTTCAGCCAGCGATCTGGGCGGATATTTTGAACCCTATTGGTTTGAGGACAAACTCAAAAAAATTGAGGAATAACCATTTTCTCAATTTGGGTTTAAAATACGATAAAGAAATCATCAAGTCAGGCTCGTGTCCGTACAACTCCTTCGTAAAAAGTTTACCGTTCGAGAATTCCAGCAAATGTCCGAGCAAGGAATTCTCGATGATGCGCGACTCGAACTCATTGAGGGAGAAATTATCGATAGGGGGAAAATCGGTCGTCGTCATGCTGCTTTCGTGCGTCGTTTCATTCGCCTGTTGAGTTCTCAAATTGAAGCTAGCGAAGCCCTTCTTGACGCACAAAATCCGATCGCATTGAGTCCTGATTCTCAACCCCAACCCGATTTAACTTTGCTCTCCCCTCGCGATGATGATTATGAAGAACGGCATCCTTTTCCTGAAGATGTTTTACTCTTAATTGAAATTGCCGATACAACTCTAGAGAGCGACAGAACCATTAAAATGCCTCTTTACGGTCGCGGAGGAGTGCGAGAATCGTGGCTTGTGGATATTAACGCAGGACAAATCATAGCTTATCGCCAACCCAGTCCGGAGGGTTATCGATTGATGCAAATCTATACGCTGGAAGATGCGATCGCCCCCGGTCTACTGCCTAATATTACCGTGGAATTAAGAGAGCTTTTTGCTCGCTAGGGGCGATCGCTTTCTCTATTTTTGCCAAGCGGGATGATTGAGTAAAGACGCAAAAGGCTGTACCCCTCGCAATTGATTTGAGAGTGGTAAATGTCCCCTCGGCGCGCTCAAATCCCAAATAAATTCATTGGGGTAGCGCGTCCAATTATTCCCCTTTTTCCAGTTAATTTTCTCCCAAAGTTTATTAAAATTCTTCCCTTGTGCCAGCCATAATTCGCGCTGTACGGAAAAGCCGAATTTTCCTTCCGAATAGGTTAACCAAAGGGTATCGAGGGTTTGCAAATCCGTCGCGGGAAAGCGCTCAACCTCGGAAAAATAGAGCCATTGCCGATTTATTGCCCCTTCTCCCGCCAATTCGCAGAGCTTTTCGAGAGTGAGGCGATCGCCCTGTTGAAAATCTTGTTGGATCAGCAGGTCTTGTAGAGCTTGATAATCGATCGCGCGATCGGACTTCGGGGAAACCACCCCATTCGGGAAACGAGACTTAAGAAAATCTAAAATTTCCGGCGTTTTGATTTGGAAAAGGGCAAGATAAGCACTCCCGATCGCCGGGGTGGGGTCTTTGTCGCCATTTTCCTGCAAAAAGCTCATTAAAATCTCTAACCCCGCATCCCCTCCATGCGCCAATTGAGGAATAACCGAGAGTTGTTTTTTCAAAACTCCCGACTCCAATTGCTGGCGGAGTGGTTCGAGTTCGGGGTTAGAGCTAGATGCGGTCATTTCAATGAACAATTATCAATTATCAATTATCAATTATCAGCGATCCCAGAAGAATTATCAATCAGTCACCAGTTATCAGTTACCAGTTATCAGTCACCAGTCACCAGTCACCAGTCACCAGTCACCAGTCACCAGTTATTGGCGATTGGTTCGATCGGCTTGTAGGATGCGTTCGACGATCGCGGTAGTAGACGCGGGGACTTCGACTTTAACCAGTTCGATGCGTCCCCCATAGGCCGCCACGTCGGGATATTCCGGCAGGGTTTCGGGAGTGTAGTCCCCCCCTTTAACATAAATCTCCGGTTTGAGGGTTTCAATTAGATGGGTAGCGGTCAGTTGGGGAAAGATAATTACGCCGTCCACGGCTTTGAGGGCGGCGAGAACTTCGGCGCGTTGATTTTCAGGAATGAGGGGACGAGGGGGCATACCGGGTTTGGGGGGTTTGAGTTGGCCCACAGAGGCATCGCTATTTAAACCGACCACGAGAGACTTTCCCAAGGTTTTCGCCGTTTGTAAATAGCGGACGTGACCCGCGTGCAACAGGTCAAAACAGCCATTGGTAAAAACAAGGGGTCGCCATTGTTCCGGATGTTCCCGAATTTCTCGTTCTAATTGTTCTAATTGTTCGAGTTGGTAGATGCCCATAAATTTACTCATCCTTACCTTGAGGGGCTTGATAGCCCTGTTCGTAGGCAAAACGGACGAGTTGGGCGCGGTTGTCGAGTTGCAGTTTGCCGAGAATGTTGCTCAGATGGCTTTGTACCGTGCGGGGGGAAATGAACAGGCGATCGCTGATTTGCTTGTTGGTAAAGCCTTGGATGACTTCCCAAAACACCCGTTCTTCGGCAGGGGTGAGGGGAAGGGGTTCGGGGGGTTTGGCTTCGGGGGTTGCGTCGTTGCTTTCGGAGGAGGGAATGATTCCCTGTAGGGCAGACATTTGCTGCATCATGCGGACGATTTCCACGTGAATGCGGCGCGATCGCTCCAGTTGCGCGTCGAGTTTGGCCAGCAATTCTCGCATGACGAAGGGTTTGGAGATGTAATCGTCTGCCCCCATTTCGTGACCTTTGATGCGGTCTTCGAGTTCGCCTTTGCCCGAGAGGAAGATAAAAGGAACGAGTTGTCCGGAGGTAGAACCGCGCAGGGTACGGCAAAATTCTAAGCCGTTCATCCCCGGCATCATCACATCGGAAATGACGGCATCGGGGGGATTTTTGGCAAAGGCTTCCAGTCCCGCTTGACCGGAACTGGCACTATCGACTTGATAGCCTGCCTCTTCGAGAATTTCTTGTAAATTTTCGCGGATATTGCGATCGTCATCGACGATAAGAATTCGTTTCATTCCTTTTTTTTGCTCCTCGGGGACGCTTAGGGCTGCAAATCGAAATACAGCCTTCAGAAATCATGGTTCGGGAAAAATATCTGTTAGCCTAGCAAAAATCAATTTATCAGTTCCGAGGGCTATGTACGAAAAAATTACTCCCCCTTCTGTTGGTTCTCGCATCACCTTTAAGGATGGCAAACCCATCATTCCCGACGATCCTATTATCCCCTTTATTCGGGGCGATGGCACCGGAGTTGATATCTGGCCGGCAACGCAAATGGTTCTCGATGGGGCGATCGCTAAGGCTTATGGGGAAAAGCGGCGCGTTCATTGGTTTAAAATTTACGCGGGAGACGAAGCCTGCGAACAATACGGGACGTTTCAATATTTGCCAGAAGATACCCTCAAGGCGATCGAAGAATACGGGATTGCCATCAAAGGACCCCTCACCACCCCCGTAGGAGGCGGTATTCGCTCTCTCAATGTAGCCTTGCGACAAATCAACGATCTCTATGCCTGCGTGCGCCCCTGTCGCTATTATACGGGAACGCCGTCCCCCCACAAGACCCCGGAAAAGCTGGATCTGATCGTTTATCGGGAGAATACGGAAGATATTTATTTGGGGATTGAATGGCGCGAGGGGACGGAAATTGCCCAAAAGGTCATTAAATATTTGAATGAGGAGTTGATTCCCGCGACCCCGGAACACGGTAAAAAACAAATTCGCCTCGACTCGGGCATTGGCGTGAAACCTGTCAGTAAAACGGGATCCCAACGGCTGATCCGAAGGGCGATCGAAAATGCCCTGCGCCTCCCCAAGGAAAAGCAACAAGTGACTTTGGTGCATAAGGGCAATATTATGAAGTACACCGAGGGGGCGTTTCGGGATTGGGGTTACGAGTTGGTAAAAACGGATTTTCGTTCTGAGTGCATTATCGAGCGAGAATCGTGGATTTTGAGTAATAAGGAGAAGAATCCGGATATTTCGACTGAAGATAATGCCCGCATGGTGGATCCGGGTTATGATGCCCTGACACCAGAGAAACAGCAGGAAATTTGTCAAGAAGTCGAGACGGTTCTCAAAGAAATTTGGGACAGTCACGGGGATGGTAAATGGAAAGAGAAAATCATGGTGAACGATCGCATTGCCGATAGTATTTTCCAACAAATTCAAACCCGTCCCGATGAATATTCCATTTTGGCAACGATGAATTTAAACGGGGATTATTTGTCCGATGCGGCGGCGGCGATCGTCGGCGGTTTGGGAATGGGTCCAGGGGCGAATATTGGCGATAATTGCGCCATTTTTGAAGCCACCCATGGGACGGCACCGAAACACGCGGGACTCGATCGCATCAATCCGGGATCGGTGATTCTCTCGGGGGTGATGATGCTGGAATTCATGGGCTGGCAAGAGGCGGCGGATCTGATTAAAAAAGGCTTGGGAACTGCGATCGCCAATCGGGAGGTGACTTACGATCTGGCTCGATTAATGGAACCCAAGGTAGAGCCGCCCTTGAAATGTTCTGAGTTTGCTAAAGCGATTATCAGCCATTTTTGATTGTGTTGGGGAATGGATAAGCAGAAAGTCAACTTGTTATTCATTCCCTTTTTTAGACGATGAAGCAATTTTTTCTCAGCCCTAGATATAATTTCCTGACTCGCTTTTATAAACTTGCCTTTGTCAATGTTATCTCGAATATGATGGTACCTTTGGCGGGTTTGATTAGCGTAATTTTTTTAGGACATCTCCAAGAAATTTATCATTTAGCAGGCGTTGCACTTTCGGTCGTTCTCTTCAACTATCTCTATTTCCTATTCAACTTTTTACGGATGGGCAGTACCGGGCCAACCGCTCGATCGGTGGGAGAGAACGACCGTGAAGGTATACTGAAAGTCGGGTTACAAAACGGATTGGTTGCTTTGAGTTTTGGCATTGCCATCTTGTGTTTGCAATACCCCATTCGGGAGCTATGGTTTGCCCTCGTCCATGCTCCTCCGGAAGTCAAAGCCTCGGGGAATGGTTAGTATATCAGTGTATTTGGTGAATGGAATTAGTTTTGCAACGGAGACCCTAACCGGAGTGTTTAAGGGGGAAAATGCTCGCGATCGCTTTATTCCTTTATTACAAGTTAGTTTTGGTATTAGCTTATTGGCAGGCTTATTAATTGGGGGAATTTGTACCCTTTTTCCCGATACTATTTTTGGTTTATTATCCAATCATCGCGAAACGATCGCAGCGATTCGAGCGGATGTTTCTTGGTTAATTGCGATTGTAGGGTGTCTGGCTGCGGTAAAAATACTCTATGGATATTTTGGTGGTTTAACCCGAGGCGAACCGATTCGGAATGCGAGTTTATGGGGGGGACTTGTCGGATTTACGCCTTTAGCAATTTGTGCTTGGCACACTCAGAGCAATCAAATTCTCTGGTTGGCACTTTTGGGATTTTTAGCAACGCGAACGATCGCGATCGCTGCATTTCTGCCCGGAACGCTTCAGAATTCCGATTAATATCCCGGAGGATATTTTCAAAGCGATCGCATTAATATTAATCTCGTTGAGAGCGTAATAAATACCAAGCAATTCCCAAAGGTAATAAGATCGCGATCTCGAATGCTAAAACTACCAAATTGACCATACCGAGGTAAGTAATCATCGGCCAAAATTTGATGAATGTATGCGCGAAAGAAAGCGCGCTGAATACCCAAACTGCTATTTTTCCATGCCGATAACTCATCCAGCGATATCGCATTCCCATGCTAATAATAAGAGCTTCTATTGATGAGGCAAGCTGGATTAGAAGTGCAGTGACTCCGATAATTAGCGACCAATCTTCGAGGGGTCTCACTGCATTGGGATTGAGTAAACCATAAATCCAATAATGTAACCAAATCCCTTGTCCGACCAAGATCGCCCCTCCCCACAGTCCGATCGCGCCGAGACTCATATTTCGCAGAATCTGAGTTAAAGACATTATCTCTCTATTGTTTGCCAAGCTGATAGACGGGCGATCGCTCGAAAAGTTGCGCTAGGGTTTTTTAATATCAAATCCGGAAAATAGATTATAGTTGATATTCGGTAAAATCTAAGGTTAGAATAGTTATTAACATCCTCTCCAAATCCGAAGTTTATGGGGGGGCGGTCTCCCCCCCAGTCCCCCCCCCCATTGTGGGCGCAGCGCCGCCCCCAAACCCCCCGCGCAGGGC
>JBCCVR010000010.1:0-68273 GCA_039194995.1 Cyanobacteria bacterium P01_E01_bin.42
TTCACTTTAATACTATCATATCTTGTCATTCATTACCTTCTTTGAATGGCAAGATATCTATTTAAAAGAGTCGGTCGATCGCTGCGATCGCATTAAGATGAAAAAACAAAAACATACAATTCTGCATCAATTCTCTTTGGTCGCGAGTGTTGCTTTATTTTTAATTTTTGCTTTAGCGTTTCTAGATTTTCGCGATCGCTCCAAAATCGATACGATCCTCAAACAACAATCGAAGTATTTAGATCTGAAAAAGAAAGTCGAAAATATTCAACTAGAGATGACTTTAGCGAGACTAGATGAATCGCAAATGATAAATTCTCGCAATATTAAATTTTTTCAGAGTTTTGAAAATCGCATTACTTCTATTCTTATCTTATCTGAAGCCTTGAAATATGATTGTCAAGATGAGCCAGAAGTTGTGGAAACGCTTAACAATACAACAAAAATATTAAATAAATATCAAAATTCTGTCAATCATATCCTTAAAATTCAGACAACTATGGGTTTAATGAAGAAAGAAGAAGGAATTCTCTTAAAAATACAAGACATAAAAGAAAAAGTTAAAGCAAACTTAGAACTCGCAGAACGAGAAAGATTAATTATTGAATTTGTCCAAATGCAGCTTGATGAAAAAGATTTTAGTAATTCTTTAGATATGAGAATTGCCGATGGTCTCATTGAAAGAACTGCGAACTTAAGTAATGAAATTGCAACCGATACAATTGCTTTAAATTTAAAATCAACATTACAAGAGGAACTAGAACGCTATCGGGAATTAGTCTCTCAATTGACGGCTAATACTTTAGAATTGGAATTGGTAACTGCTGAAAGTACCTTGCAATACGATCGCATCGCTCCCGAATTGGTTAAAATTCATGATGCGATCGATCTATTATTAAATAATACCGCAGAAATATTGCGACAACAACGGCGAAATTCTCTTTATCAAACTCTTTTTATTTTTAGTGCGGCGTTAATCATTCTCGTTACTTTTATGTTTCTGCAAATTCGCAGTGCCCAAGAATTGATCTCTCGCCTGCAACAATTAGCACGAGGAATGCAAGAAATTACGACAGGAAACTTTACCAAAGCCAAAGACTTACCCCAAGGTGATGATGAAATTGGGATTGTCACTGAAACTTTTTTAATTATGTCTTTGCAAATCCAATCTCATATGGAAACCATCGAGAGAGAGCGAGAAAAAGCAGAAGTTGCTAACCATGCTAAATCACAATTTTTAGCCAGTATGAGCCACGAATTAAGAACGCCGCTTAATGCTATTTTAGGATTTACGCAATTGATGAATCGGGATAATTCTCTCGATCGCCACCATCGAGAACATTTAGATATCGTCTTGCGGAGTGGCGAGCATTTACTTTCCCTGATTAATGATGTCTTAGATATTTCCAAAATTGAAGCCGGACGTATCACTTTAAACGAGAAAAATTTCGATCTCTATCAGTTACTTGATACGATTGAAAATATGTTAAAATTAAAAGCAGACCTAAAAGATATTCAGTTAGTTTTTGAACGCGCTCCCGATCTCCCTCAATATCTCAAAACAGATGAAGGAAAATTACGTCAAGTTTTAATCAATTTACTCGGAAATGCAATTAAATTCACCAATACTGGCGGTGTCTTCCTCCGGATCGGCTACCAATTACCAGTTACCAGTCACCAGGCACCAGTCACCAGTCAATCCTCCCTAGATCCACTTAGTAAGGAGGGAATTAGAGATAGCATAACAAACCACCAACAACCAATAATAATTTTTGAAATTGAAGATACGGGGGCGGGAATTGCGCCAGAAGAAATCGATCGCTTATTTGAGGCCTTCGTACAGACAGAAACTGGGCGAAAATCGGGAACGGGAACGGGTTTGGGTCTGCCAATCTCCCAGAAATTTATCAACTTAATGGGTGGGGAAATTTCAGTAAGTAGTGTTGTGGAAGAGGGGACGATCTTTAAATTCGATATTCGTGCCGAATTGGTTGAACTAGAGGAAATTGAAACAAAAGTCGAGATAGAACGAGCGATCGCCCTGCAACCCTATCAACCCACTTATCGAATTGCAATTGTTGAAGATAAACTGGAGAATCGCTTATTGTTAAACGAACTCCTCGTTTCTGTCGGTTTTGAAATTCGCGAGGCACATAATGGACAAGAAGCGATCGCGCTTTGGCAAAGCTGGCAACCCCATCTGATTTGGATGGATATTCACATGCCAGAAATGGATGGTTACGAAGCAACTCGACGCATTCGCGACCTTGAGAGAAAGAGATCGGAAAAAGAGATAAATCCAGTCACGATTATTGCCTTAACTGCCAGCGTACTAGAAGAAGAAAGAGTAGCAGTCTTTGAGGCTGGATGCGATGATTTTGTCAGCAAACCCTTTCAAGAAGCGATTATTTTTAATAAAATGGAAGAATACTTGGGAGTGCGCTACATTTATGATGAACCACAACACACAATCTCACCACAAAAACAGCAATCAACCGATCTGGACGATTTGGGTTCGACCCTAGAAACAATGCCGATAGATTGGGTTTTATCCATACACCAATCTTGCCTTGAAGCCGACTCCGAGAGCATTATCCTACTGATCGAAGAAATTCGCGAAAATCATTCTCAAGTAGCCGAAGCGATCGCCCATTTAGTTGATAATTTTCAGTTTGAACAACTCATTCAAACCACTCAAATAATTTTATCAGAGAATTTTATTCCCCACGATCGATTATCAGAAATCAGTTATTAGTTATTAGTTATTAGTTATTGGTCATTGAAATGGCTTCCTTGGGGTTCGTGTAACGCTCTCAAGGCCTCTTCTATATCCGCGGTCAATGTTTGGGAGACTTTTTTGGTTGATTTGTCCGTGGCGTAACGAGAAACCGCGATCGCTTTGCCGATATCAACTTGCACGCTACAGCCGCGACGGGGATAAAGTTGGGAATAATTAAGACTAATGGGAACGATTTTGACCGTTTGCGTCGGGAGTTTGGCTTGTGCTTGCAGAGCGATCGTTGCTAAACCTCGTTTTAAGGATTCGACAAAGCGTTGATGATAAATATTACCTTCCGGAAAAATAGTCAGCATTTCCCCCCGACATAAAAGATCGATACTGTGATAAAAACTATCCGAACTGGGGCGTTTGGGGTTGACGGCAAATCCTCCCAAACGACGAATGAACCATCCTTGCACCTTACGATCCATTTCCGTACTCGAAACCATGAAACGCAAATCCCGACCCGTGGTTAATTTTCCGGCAGCATAGGGCAAAATGAGGGCATCCCAACGCGATCGGTGGGTGGGTGCGAGAATCACCGGACCCTCAAGCGGAATGTTCTCCCGTCCGTTGACCTCAATGCGATTAAAGTAAAAAGGCAGAAGTGCATAGCGTCCGAGGAAATAAACGCAACGTGCCAACCAAGGCGAGATTCTCGATGGGGCGATCGCGGTCATGGAACGGGATTTGAGCGAAGGGGTCAAACTGGGGCGATGAGAAGAACCTAAAGTCATTGCTCAATCGAAACAAAATCAACTTTCTACTCTTACCCTACAATCAAAAAAAACGACTGGCTCGAGCAAACAGGACAGTAAATGGATTGACTGTTATTGCGGCGTGTTTCTGGTTGTTTGTTCGGTATCCCGTCTCCGACACTTAAACCAATGCTGCAATTGTTCCCGACAAGGGGTTTCTAAAATTCCGGCGATCGCGGGTAAAGTATGATTGGAACAGGGACTATCGGGCAGATTGAGAACGGTGCGAATTGTGCCAGTTTTGGGATCGTCCACTCCATAGACCAATAAACCCACCCGGGCGTGAACGATTGCCCCGGCGCACATGGGACAGGGTTCGAGGGTAACATAGAGGGTGCAGTCCTCCAGATGCCAGCTTTTCTTCATTCTCGCCGCTTCGCGTAGGGCTAAAATTTCAGCATGAGCCGTCGGGTCTCGATCTCTTTCCTTGCGGTTGGAGGCTTCGGCGATCGCCTCCCCAGTCCCATCGACAATCACTGCACCGACGGGAACATCTCCCGCGTCTCCCGCTTCTTTTGCTAATTCTAATGCACGGGTCATCCATCGGGTATGGATGCGATACATTTCTGCATTCAACTCCAAAACCATAGCTCAAAATGGCAAATTTGCATATTTTTTTCCGGATGCGTTGCATTTTGTTGGAAAAGAGTATATCAGTAACCCCGCATCTTCCAGTTGAGGATTTGAAACTATGATGCTCGATGCCAATCTACCCTCTCTCGATTCCATTAAGCCTGTTATTACGACTCCGCCCACATCTCCTTTTCAATCCTATCTCAACAGCCTGCACCAGAAATATTTAACCACGGAAACGGGGGCGATCGCCGATCGCATTCCGGAATTGGCTGCAGCAAAAGCCGAATGGTTTGGGATCTCGGTAGTGACAACGGGAGGCAAAATTTTTGAGGTGGGCAATAGCGATCGCCCCTTCACCCTACAGTCTATCTCGAAGGCATTGGTTTATGGAATGGCATTGGAAGATAGCGGGCGAGAAATGGTTCGCAGTAAAGTAAATATCAAATCCGCAGGAGAATCCGCCAATGCGGTCGCTCTCGACGAACACAGCCAACTGCCCTATAATCCGATGGTCAATGCCGGCGCGATCGCGATTACGGATCTGATCGAAGGCAACAGCACCACCGATCGCCTCAATCGCATTTTGCAGAAGTTTAACCTTTATACCGGACGGGATGTCAATATCAGTTTTCCCGTCTTTCTCTCGGAAAAAGCCGCCGGACACCGCTATCGCGCCCTCGCTCACCTTTTACTCGATGTCGGGGCGATCGGCGATCGCATTGAGGAGACTCTAGATCTCTATTTTCAGCACACTTCGATCCTCATCAATGCCAAAGATTTGGCCGTGATCGGTGCAACCTTAGCCAATGGTGGCATTAATCCGATTACGAAAGAGCGTGCGATCGACGAGCGTTACGTACGGGATGTGATGAGCATGATGATTGCTTGCGGGTTAGATGATTATTCGGGAGAATGGGCTTATGAAGTCGGCATTCCCGCTAAAAGTGGAGTCGGGGGCGGCATTTTGGCAGCCGTTCCGGGTAAGTTAGGAATCGGCGTATTTTCTCCCCTCCTCGATTCAATGGGCAATAGCATTCGCGGTATTGAAGTTTGCAAAGAACTCTCTCGCAAGTTTGGTTTGCATCTTTTCGACACGGTTAAAGCCGATAAGGATCTAAAAGAGTGGCTCGAGAGTAATGAATCAGTTGATGGCTGGTAATTTCAGCGATTCATGGGGGAGCAATACGACTTCCTCCCCGATTTTTGTTCGCTAATTTTCTCTAGGAAGGCAAAATCGGTATTGTCATGATACGATAATGATAATGGTCATCGTATTTAACGATTTCTTCAATTTTGCACGCAAATTTTTTTATGACTTTTCTAGCCGATAGATCCGAATCTCGAACTCTACGTTCTTCAGAACCCAGAGTTCGGGAAACTGTTTCGGAACAAGAAATGCAGCAAGCCGTTCGCACATTACTTCTAGGTTTGGGAGAAGATCCCGATCGCGAAGGCTTGCGCGATACTCCCAAGCGAGTCGTCAAGGCCTTAAAATTTCTCACCTCCGGCTACGGTCAATCTTTGGACGAACTCCTCAATGGCGCGGTATTCCACGAAGATGTCAATGAGATGGTTTTAGTCAGAGATATCAATCTGTTCAGTTCTTGCGAACATCATATTCTACCGATTTTGGGTCGCGCCCACGTTGCTTATATTCCCGATGGTAAGGTCATCGGATTATCGAAAATCGCCCGGATTTGCGAAATGTACGCGCGACGTTTGCAAGTACAAGAACGTCTCACCGCACAAATTGCCGATGCTTTGCAAGGAATATTGCAACCCAAAGGCGTTGCCGTTGCGATCGAAGCAACGCATATGTGCATGGTCATGCGCGGCGTTCAAAAACCCGGTTCTTGGACTTCCACCAATGCGTTACGGGGAATCTTCACCGAAGATGCGAAAACCCGCCAAGAATTTATGAGTTTGATTCGGCATCAGGCCAATTTTCATTAAAGTATGAAGCATTTCAACTGAAGCATTTCAACTGAAGCATTTCAACTGTCTTTGCAAACTGGTGATGGGAGATTTTTCTCCCATTTTTCTTGCTTACCAATCAGTAACTTTTTAATTGCGAATCGCGAAGGGGTATTATTCCCCCATCGCTCGCAAAAACTTAGCGCGTTCTGCATTGGCGACTCCGATACTAGCAGGAAAATAACCCACGCTTTCGATTTCTTCATTGACATGGGTTAAAAAGTAGTTGATAAAAGCCGCAACTTGGGGTTTGGCTTGCATGATGGTCGCATCAGAATAAATGTACAAAGGACGAGAGAGAGAATAAGTTCCATTTTCTACCGTCGTTTGATTGGGTTGTACTCCCTCAATAGCAATACTTTTCAAACTATCGCGATTGTTCTGATAATAAGCATACCCAAAAAAGCCGATGGCATAGCGATTTTGAGCAACCCCGCGCAAGAGAATTTCATCATCCGCGTTGGTTTCCGTATTGGGAGCATTTCTCAAAGTTTCTTTATCCTTATCGAGTTCCTCGACAAAAAAATCTAACGTTCCCGAATCAAGATCGGGAATAAAGCGCAGAATGGGTTCATCCGGCCAGTTCGGATTGACATCCGACCATCGTTCGGCGATAAAGATAGTCACTAATTCTGCCTTGGTTGCCTCGTTCAAAAACCTATTTTCTGGATGCACGACAATCGCTAAAGCATCAACCCCAACGCGAAATTCGATGGGTTGGCGATCGATGTCTTGACAAGCGGCAATTTCTGTGTTTGTGATAGCACGGCTGGCATTAGAAATATCGGTTTCTCCAGCCTGACAGAAAAGCCGAAATCCTACCCCCGATCCAATACTGCTGAGCTTAATCGTTCCAGCATACCCATCTTCGACGAATCGTTCGTATATGACTTCAGAAAGGGGAAAGACTGTCGAACTTCCGGCAATATTTATATCGCCTTTTACCTCTAAAGGTTCGATCTCGGGTAATCGTGTCAGTTGGGGATTGGCTCGTTCTGAATTGATATCGGGAGCAGATGGAAATTCTGGCAGGGGATCGACCATCTGCGGCTCGACAAACTTAGAATTAATGAGTTGATATTGCTTGGCTCGTTCTTCTCGAACCAAGGTTTCATCACAAGCGATTAGTGCTAGGGCGATCGCCGTTAAAGCGAACATTTTAAATTTCGGAATCATAGGAATTATTCGCGATCGAGGGGTTAGAATAGCGACCGTTTTTCCTTGGGAGAGAAGGAGGATGGGCCTTTTGGATAAGTGCTAGGGATTTCTTGCGTTCTTTAATGAGCATGTTCATTTCCGAAGCAAATTTCCCATTTTCTTCAATCAATTGCGTAATGATATTACATCCGATGATGATAGTATTCAAATCTTCTAGAACAACACTGGAAACGGGACTGACTTCTCCCGGAAATAACGCCATTTCTCCAAAAAATTCTCCGGTTGACATGGTTTGTACGTCATGTCGGTCTCCCCGAGAATCGTCTACATATAATTTAACCCTACCCCTGCGGATAATATACAAACCCCGGTCTTCTTTCCCTGCTTCTACCACTTTCTCGCCAATGCCATAGGTTTCGATATTAGCATTGTTGGCGAGAGCGGCGATCGCGTCATTATCGAGAGAAATAAAATAAGGCAAGGAACGCAAATATTGTTGCAAGTCCTCTCGAGAACTATCGGGTCTAACGGGTTCTCCTTGAATTTCGTAGTGGATGGCGTGGGGAAGAGGAATCGTTAAAGAATAACGCCTTGTCGTGTAATAAATGCGCGTCAATACTTCCCCCATAATTTTATCGGAAACCGGGTAATCATCAATAGTGTACTCAACTTCATACTCAATATAAAATTCGCTGTAAGTCGAGATATGAACTTCAGGAGAGGGATGGTCGAGGACTTGATTAATTGACAGGACGGCTTCTTTAATGGCACTCCTGACGAGATTGGGGGGATCTTCATAGGAAAATCTGACTTTTACTCGTTCGATGTGATAAGGGTCTCCCAAGGAATAGTTGTTGAGGGTTTCTTGCCCCAATACGCCGTTGGGAATGACGATAATTTCTTTCTCTCGCGTTTGCAAGCGTACCGCACGCCAGTTCATTTCAATGACTTCGCCTTCAATTTCTCCTACCTTGAGCCAGTCGCCAATCCGGAAGGGGCTTTCAAAAACGAGGAGGAAGCCAGAAACAAGGTTACTTAATGTATCTTGTAAGGCGAGGGCGATCACTACAGAACCCACCCCTAAAGCCGTAGCAATTTGGCTGAGATCGATTTGCCAAATATTCGAGGCAACATAAGCGGACATTCCCAGCATTACAGCAATACGAGCGGCTTGGAAGAATAAACCCGGGACGAGGATTTGCCACGAATAGCTTTTTCCTGCCTTACTTTTTGCGCGAGTCGTAAAAATCGAACTGAGTAGGGTCAAAATTGTGTACGTAACAGCGACCCAGAGCACTGTTTCTAGTATTTGTAAGAGATGTTCCGTTGTCAGTTCTAGAGGAATTCTGGGAGTTTCTACGCCTAAAAACTGGCGAGACACGAAATATATTGCCGTTAGCGGTAGCACCCAGCGCCGCAAATTGTAGCAAACTTTGCTCAAGGGATTTCCAGCGCGAGATAGGCGATCGCTCGCTTCTCCAAGGGCGATCGCGATTAGGGGAAATCCGACAATTAATGTTAATGCCCAAATAATTAATGAGTTATCCATTGGGTTATTGGTTATTGGTTGTCTTGGTGCGCGTTCCCTGTCTTGGTCAGCATTCCCTTGCGTCTTACGCCGACGCGGGGTCGCACCGCTATTGGTTGCATTCCGGCTCCCCCTCTAGGGAGGAGGCTGGGGGGTGGGTTAGATTTGGGTAAGTTGCCTTTTAATTCCTATTCTCTTTATTCCTGCTAAAAGGAGAAATCTTGCTCCAGAATCCTGTTTTTGCTTTTTCTTTCTCCAACTCGAGCAGAAAATCTCTTGATTTTTGTGAAGAATAGCGAGCGAGTTTCCCTTCTTGATCCTCCACGATCGCGCCATTACCATTGCTGGCGCGATCGCCATTGTTGCCATTGCGAGAGACCGTGTTTTCGGCAACAGCCACATCAATAGTTTCCGCACTATCGGTTCGTAAATAGCCCCCTTCCAACTCCTCATCCCTCGAGCCTTTACCTTGGAAAAACCACGTATTTAATTGCCGTCGTCCTTCAATCTCGATCGCGTCATGGGCAGAAAATGTATAAAATTCTTTCAGGCGATCGTAAACGTCTTGGGTCACGAGTACTGTATTCAACCGAGCATTCACATTTAAACTATTCGAAATATTAACGGTGTCCCCCCACAATTCGTACATGAATTTTTTCGAGCCGATAATCCCTGCCATCACCGGACCCACGTGAATGCCAGCTTTGAGTCCCAGTCGGGTTTGATATTTGTTGTTGAAATTCTGGACGATTTTCATGGCTTCGATGACAAAATCCATCATAGTTTTAGTGTGATCCAGCCGGGGTTTGGTAATGCCAGAAACCGCCACATAGCGATCGCCAATGGTTTTTAATTTTTCTACATCGTACCGTTCTGCCTGTTCGTCAAAAGCATTAATTAACTCGTTGAGAAGGGCGGCGGCTTCCTCTACGTCCCGTTGTTCGGAGAGCATGGTAAAACCTGTCGCCGTCGCAAATAAAACCGTTGCTTGTTGAACTTCATCGGCAATACTTTTTTCTCCCTGTTTCATGCGTTCGGCAATGGGGCCGGGCAAAATATTGAGCAGGAGTTCTTCTTTTTCTTGATTGCTGCGCTCGAGGGCTTCAGTTTGTTGGCGCAGGTTCTTCACCATTTCATTGAAAGTCTGCGCCAGCAAGTTAAACTCGTCTTGCGTGGCTAATTTAACCTCTACATCTAAGTTTCCCCGACCGACTTGGCGAGAACCTTCAACCAAGGTATCAATCGGTCGGACGAAATTTTTGGCAGCCATGGCCGCAAACCAAGTCACAAGTAGGCTGAGAATGACCGTGGAGAGGAGCATAACATTTTGCAAAGCACGCACGGGTTCGTAGGCTTCAGCACGATCTTTTTCTGCGAGGATTGCCCAGTCCAGTCCGGGGATGTCGAGAGGGGCATAAGAACTCAACACGGGAACGTTGCGATAATCTAAAACAATCTGCGTGCCTTGTTCTCCGGCAATTCCCTTTTGAGCCGCTTCAGTATTGACGGGTTGTAGGAGAATTGAGCTTTCAAACTGTTCGATCCGATCGATAATACTATCGGGGAGTCCCGTATCTTGCAATGTTTTCTTGTAGTTTTTAAGATTTTCCTCGGGATTTTCTTCGTCGATATCCTCAATCAGAAAACGAGAGAGAGAACGCATGGTTGAATCTGGACCGACAAGATAGGTTTCTCCCGTTTCTCCCAGTCCTTCTTCTTCCCATCTTTCCCCATTGGTCATCACATCATTAATTTCGTCTACGGGCAATTGTATGGCTAAAATGCCAATGACATGAGGACCGTTATAAATCGGTGCCGCGATAAAAGCAGCCGGTGCCATATAAGAAGGGCGATAGGGCTGGAAATCAACAATTTGCACTTGCCCGCGATCGGGATTATTGCGGACGGCTCTGACAATTCTAGCTAAGTTACTTTGACGATAGGGACCGGAGGTTAAATTTGTGGCATAGTCGGTTTCTTTGTAGACAGAATAAACAATATCTCCAGTTTTATGGTTGATCAAAAACAAATCGTAGTAGCCGAATTTTTTAATTAGATTGCGAAAGATAGGATGATATTTTTCGTGATATTGACTGTATTCGCTTTCATCTTCAGCGCGATCGAGGATATCTTTTTCTCCCACGGGATTGGGATTGTTGGCGATGTAGTGATATTGCAAGTATTGAGCGGCTTGACTTCTAGGGGCATAATTTTCCCAGTGGGGATCGCCTTCAATATTCTTGGCGAGTCTGGGAAAGAACTCATTTTCGTAATGTTGGGCGATCGCCTCGCTCCATTCATTGTCAATATATTCGGGTTGGACTTCGCGAAACCCCCGATTGAACTCGGCCATAGCCGAAACCATCATGCGATCTTCCGCTAGAGTTTCGACGTGATTGTACAGGGTTTGAAATAAAGACTCGATTTGCCCTGCTTTAGCCGATCGCAAGCTGGTGAGTTGATCGAAGATGGCTTGGGTTAAATGGGATCTAGCGCGATTCCAACTCAGCAAGCTAATGACGAGGATAGATCCTAGACTGGCAGCGAGGAGGATGAGGGAAAGTTTGGATTTGATCGTCAAGCGGTTGAATTGTAGCATCGATGAGTATAGCGATCGCTATTGCCGTATTTTCTCTGAGTTCATTATAATCACCCTTCCCCTTTTGGCGACCGTTCCCAAAGATTTAAGCATTTTCGATCGCCTCCTCTCAGCCAATATTTATAATTGCAATTTTTAGGTGAAAAATTGTGAATTTTTGCGGTTTCTTTTCCGTATTTTCTACGATATGGATACGATCGGATAAAAAAAGAGAGGTTTTTAATCCTCTCTTGTCACTTCCCAAATAAAATTTAAGCGAGTAAACTTGATGTGCGATCGCCCGAAGGCAATCTTGATTGCGGATTAGCTGGCAGCTTGACGGACACCGCGATAGACGAGTCGATCGGCATGCTTGACGCGAGCCTGTTTATTCTGCCAAGTTACACGAGCACCACGATATTTTCCTTCTACAACAACATTGGTCGTAGCAACAGTGTTCTTATTTGCAGTGTAGCTTTGTCCGCGATAAAAGAGTTTCATGGCCTTCGCCTCCTTTCTAAAATTTTGAAGTTTACGTTTAGATTTGAGGCGCGTTCCTTCAGGTGTTCTCCCTACTTCCGTCTCGATTTAAGCGATCGAGATGAACGATTATTCGTATATCTGCATTCTGCGATCCCTGTCGTTCGCAATCATTCTCTTTAACCGACAGTGCAACGGACACCGCGATAGACGAGTCGATCGCTATGCTTGACGCGAGCTTGTTTATTCTGCCAAGTTACATTAGCGCCACGATATTTTCCTTCTACAACAACATTGGTAGCGGGAATGGTATTGGTTTGAGTCGTATAGCTTTGTCCGCGATAAAAGAGTTTCATGGCTGTCGCCTCCTTTCTAACTTTGAAGTTTGCGTTTAGATTTGAGGCGCGTTCCTTCGGGAAGCGTTCCCTACTTCCGTCTCGATTTAAGCGATCGAGATGAACGATTTTGGGGGAATTTGTATCGCAGGCGATACTTTTAGCGATCGAGGAGCAAAGTTTTGTTTTACTCTAAAACTTTGCTCTCTTAAGTTTCCATTAACCGCCAGTGTGACGAACGCCGCGATAGGTTAGTTCGTTAGCGTGTTTGACGCGGGCGTGCTTATTATTCCAAGTGATGTTAGCACCGCGATACTTACCTTCTACAGTAACATCGGTAGCGGGAACAGTTTTAGTGTGAGCAGTATAGCTTTGTCCGCGATAAAAGAGTTTCATGGCTGTCGCCTCCTTTCTAAAATCCTTGATGTGCTTAGATTTGAGGCGCGTTCCTTCAGGTATTTTCCCTACTTCCGTCTCGGTTCTTTCGTAACCGGGATGAACGATTTATTTCTTATCTGTATCAATAATCACACTTTTTTTTCTCTTTGTCAAGGGGAAAGCCAAAATTTTGTTTTTCCCCTGCGATTGGAAGCTCGAACGAAGTGCCAACTAGGAGATGGGGACGACATGAACCCAGTCTTGATAGTCGCGATCGCGGTTCTCGGTAATGGCGGTGAGTTTTTCCTTTAATTTTGCCGTAATCGGCTTTTCTGCGGGCAACTCGTAATTCTCGATACGCTTGACGGGGGTAATTTTCGCCGCAGTCCCGCTCAAGAATACTTCATCGGCGATCAAGAGTTCGGATTTATCGATCGCCCGCTCCACCACGGGAATGCCCATCTCTTTCGCTAGAACCAAAATACTATCGCGAGTAATCCCCTCTAAAATATCTTGATCGAATCCGGGGGTAATCAACTGTCCGTTGCGAATAATAAAAATATTCATGCCCGAGGCTTCGCAAACTTTCCCTTGGGAGTTCATTAAAATCGATTCATCAAAGCCCGATTCTACGGCTTCAGTTTTGGCAAGAGAGGAGGTAATATAGGCGGCGCTAATTTTACCTCGCAAAGGAAAAGAGCGGTCTTCTTGACGATACCAAGAACTGATGCGACAGCTTACGCCATCGGGAGATAAATAATCGCCTAATGCCAAACCATAGACGAAAAAGTTTTTTTCAATCTTATGAAGTCGCGGGGCAATTCCCAAGCCCGAGGTATAGACAAAAGGGCGAATATAACAAGAAACTTTTGGCTTATTTTTTTGAAGAAATTCAACAATAATGTGTTTGATTTTATCGGCGGGTAAGTCGTAATGTAAAAATCTTGCACTCCGAGAGAGGCGATCGCAGTGACGATCTAAACGAAAGAGCAGAATGCGATCGCCATCATTGGGATCGGGAATGGCGCGCATACCAGCAAAAGCGCCAGTTCCGTAATGCAGGGCATGGGTTGCGATCGAGAGGTTGGCTTCTGCAAAGGGGACAAATTTGTGTTCGAAGTAGGCGATGGGGAGAAAATCGTGCATAGTTACCTATGGCAAGCAGGAAAAAGCGGGTCTGATAACTATAAGGGAATTTTATGGTTTCGTCAAATTCGTTGCGATCGCCTATCTGAGGAGGATTGCCCCACGCGATCGTCTACAATTTTTCTGCCCGGACTCTCCCAGAATTAAATTTTCCAAATTGGGAGATTATCCGGATAGAAGGGGGCATTATGAAGAAAAGTAACAACAATCGATCTACACTGCCGCTCGGATTTTCAGGGGAGCAACGCACAAGATTTTCAGGGGAGCAACAAATTAGGCGGCAAAAGTGCAACTTTTAAGACTTTCTAAGTTGAAGTTGCCAGGTTTGAAACTGCAAGCGATGTATTTTTATAAAGGCTTCTACCCATGAACAAAACCCTTGGTTTCCTCGTTGGTTTGACAATGTTTGGCGTGTCTTTTTCGACTGCTGCGATCGCTGGAAAACCCGAAAAAAAAATTGGTGCAATCTTGCATTCCGTCCTGCGGATCGAGCGCGGAATGGCATCTTGGTACGGTCCCGGATTTCATGGTAATCGTTCTGCCAATGGCGAAATCTACAATCAATACGGATTGAGTGCGGCACATCGCACCCTTCCTTTTGGAACGCGAGTACGAGTGACCAATTTGAATAATAATCGTTCTGTGGTGGTTCGCATCAACGATCGCGGACCTTTCATTCGCGGGCGAATTATCGATCTCTCTAAAGGTGCGGCTCGAGAAATTGGCATGATTTCTTCTGGGGTTGCTCCGGTTGTGGTTGAAATCTTGAGACAATAATTCAATGCAAAACTATTAAATCTAGGGTGTATCTATTCAATTCAAAATTAGTAATTTAAAAAGATCGGATTGTGTGCATCTATATTGTTTCAATGAGACGGTAAATTTGTTGTTCTAAGCTGTCTAAAGCTGAATTCGGGGGTGTTTGATCGATATCGTGAACTGACCAGTATTCAATCTTATTTTCCCATGCGGGAAAGCGCTCTGCCATGAGAGGACGATGTTCCGATTCGTCAACGGCAATAATGCGATCGCTCTGTTTTAAGTCTTCTTCCTGTAACGATTGCGGAAACCTGAGATTTTCGGGTAAGATAATTCCACGTTGTTTTAAGTTTAAAGCTGCAATAAAAGAAATTGCCCCAATATTAAAAACGCCTCTTTCTAAGGCCAATCCTCGGGAATCCGCTCGCCAATCTAATTCTTTTTCTTCAGCCAGCGCGTTAAACAAATATTCAGAGAAACGACTGCGATAATAATTTCCCGTACATAAGAAGAGAATTTGGTGCGCCATTGTTAAAAAATTGTGGCAATCGGCAATTGTTATAATATCGCAGATGGTTTTCAAAGCACGATCGCCCCTGCCTAAGATTTGTAACGAAACCCTCGCAATCGCCGCGATCGACAGTGCTAGAGTTGTATTAGCCTCAGACATTCAACGCCAGCAGCGATCGATATCCCATGTTTAAGCGCTCCCAACCCGCCAAAATTCTCCCTTCAATCCCTTGGAAGCGATATCTTGCACCCTTGCTCTTGTTTCCCCTACTCCTCAGTGCTTGTCGGGATGGCACGCAACAGGGGCTAGAAATTCGCTTTCTGGCAGGGAGCGATCTGAGAGACTTCTGCGATCGCGCCTCCAACCAACTCAATAACTCCAAACCCACACTCGAAGACGGGACGCGCTTCTTTTTAACCTGCGATACCAAAGGAAGCGGGGATGTTGTCGATGAAGTCCTCAATCTCTCCCAACAGTTGCAATCTGGCGCGATCGCTCCCGAAAATCCCCAATTTCCCACTCTCGTTTCTGTTGATGGAGAAATCTATCACAGTCAACTCATTTTCCAAATTAACAAGATTTTTCCCGGTCAAGATTACATCCCGGATTTAACCGAGTCGCCGTTACTCGCTTATAGCCCGATGGTGTTTATGACCCAAGCAGATCTGGCGAGGAGTTTGGCAGCCGTTGACGATCTTTACGTTTCCCTCGTAGAAGCCGAAAACCATTAAGACCTCGATCCCAACGCATCCCCCTTACCCATTACTTACGTCCATACTGCCCCCACCCGCTCCAATTCTGGCCTGCAAACCCTCGTCGCTCAATTTGCCTCGGTTTCCGGCAAGCGCCCCGAAGAACTGACCCTTGCGGACGTGGAACAATATCAAGACCAAGTGCGGCAAATTCAGAGCAAGATCACTCGTTACGGCACATCTACTGGGTCTTTGGCGAGATCGATGGTACAAAATGGGCCCTTTTGGGCTTCAGTGGGTTCGGTTTACGAATCCTTAGTGATTTCTGCCAATAGTCAGGATAATAATACCGTCAAATATCAAGCCGTATATCCCTCCTCAACCTTTAGCTCTAACATTCGCGCCATTCTTCCCAATGCCCCTTGGGTGAGCGATCGAGAGAAAGCCGCCGCCGAAAAAATTATCGAATATATGCGACAGCCGGAAATTCAAGCGATCGCGGCAGAATTAGGCTTGCGTCCGGGCGTTCCGGGAGTGCCTTTAGGCGGTAAGTTTTCGCCTCAATTCGGCGTAGAAGCCAGCCCCCAGTATGACTCCTATCGACCCCCCCAACCAGAAGTTGTAGAAGCTATGTTACAAAGTTGGGAAACCTACGCCAAGAAACCGTCCCAAGTGGTTCTCGTGGTAGATATTTCCGGCTCCATGAGAGGGAATAAACTTGCATCCGTGCAAAACACTTTATTAAATTACATACAGAGTTTGGGAGAGCGAGAAAAAATCGCCATTATTCCGTTTAGCCACAACATTGGCACGCCGTTTACGATCGAAGGAACGCAAGCGGGAAAGACAGAAGGAATTAAATATATTGGCAATCTCAGAGCCGGAGGAGGAACGCGATTGTACGATAGCGCCCTCTCTGCCCGAAATTGGTTAAAACAAAACTTTCAAAACGATGCAATTAATGCAGTATTAGTGTTAACAGATGGTGTAGATTCTAGCTCTAAAATTACGCTCGATCGCCTTTCCCAAGAGTTACAAAGTAGTAATTTTGAAGCCGACCAAAGTATTGCCTTCTTTACCGTCGGTTATGGTGGTGCTGGGGACTTTAATCCTCAAGTTTTGCAACAAATTGCCGAAGTCAATGGCGGATATTATCGTCAGGGCGATCCGCAGACGATTTCGGCTTTGATGGCAGATTTAAGGGTGGAATTTTAACGAGTCAATCTTATGGAAACCCCTCGCAAGCTGAGGTCGTTAACGGCGTTGCAGGCAACGCCGTGCCAAGATTTGAGGATATCACGTGAATATAGTGAGTAGTGCACCCTATAAATTGGGATCGTAGTACGTTCGCGTTGGCGAAGCCGCTCCCTTGAAATTAGCGTGTCCGAAGGACAAAAATCTTGCTCTGCTTACTCTAAAAAGTGAAAGAAACAGAGGCGCGAACCGTCAAAGGCGCACCGGGATAAATTCCTCGAACTCGATTCAGGCTAGCCGCCTCGATATAATCAATATCAAAGAGATTGTCAGCATTCAAACGAATCTGCCAGTTATCCCGACTGTAGAAAATAGCCGCATTTGTGAGAAAATAGCTATCTACTTGAAAACTATTGCTAAGGTCTCCTTGACGCTCTCCAACATAGGTCAGGCCCAAACCAAAACCCAACCCCTCTAAATCTCCCGATTGGATTTGGTAGGTCGTCCACAAACTGGCACTATGTTCGGCAATACCCACAAGTCTGTTTCCTACGGGAGTAGTGTTGTCTTGAGTCACTTCGGCATCAATGTAAGCATAGGAAGCAATGATATTCCAACCCGGTAAAATTTCACCGCTCAGGTCGAAATCGAAGCCTCGACTTCGTTGTTCTCCAGTCGCCACAGATGCAAAGGGAACGTCTGGATCGGATGTCGCGACATTTTGTTTGGTGATATCGAAATAAGCGAGGGTTGCAAATAAACGATCGTCAATGAGTTCGGCTTTAACCCCCACTTCAAAACCTTCTCCCGTTTCGGGTTCTAGTGGGTTTCCGTTAGCATCGTTAACCGTGTTGGGATTAAAGGATTGGGCATAGTTAGCATAGAGAGAAATTTCCTCGATCGGCTGGTAAACAAAGCCAACCCGAGGGGTGATAGCATCATCGTATTGACGGGTCGTAATGTTAGTGACCAAACTGGTTGTATCTCGCTCCACGGTATCGTAGCGTGCTCCGACCAACAAGATGAGGTTATCTAACAGCTCGATCTGGTCTTGGAGGTAAATTCCCACTCGGTTGGTGACAGTACTGGTAGAACTAGCAGCGATCGGAATATCTTCCGGGTTAGGTATTGTGTCGGCAGAGTAATCTGGATTGAAAATATCCAAGAAGCTAAAAAATGAGGGGTTGATGACAAATCGACTCGTGAGCACATTATCCGTCCGGGATAGATCGACACCAAAGACCAAGTTATGCTTGACAGAACCCGTGTTAAATTGACCTTGGATATTGGTATACATGGTATTGATATCAAGATCGTTGGACTGGGTTGAGAATAAGCGGGTCAAGATTCCGGTGGATTCATTCAGGGCTATGGGGAGTGCCAGTACGCTGTAACTAAAGCTATCCGAGATATGGCGGAATTGATTGCGCAGTTTCCAATTGTCGCTGAAACGATGCTCGAAATTGTAGCCCACATTTAAATATTTTGCGTCAATCGTATCTGCGGGATTGCTGAGGGTACGTTCTGGAGGAATATCGGCAATGCCTTCACCGAAGGCAAGCGTGCCGAGGTCGGCTGGGTTGTTATCGGAAATGTACTCGAGGCTAAAAGTAATATCCGTGCGATCGTTGGGAAACCAAGCAAGGGTGGGGCCGATGAAGAAGCGATCGTAACTGCTATTGAAATTGCGAAAGCTATCTTCCCGTCGATAGAGGGTATTGAGGCGATAAAGCACGGTACCATCTTCTGTTAGCGGCCCGGAAAAGTCGATGCTAGGACTAAAATAGTCCCGGGTGCCGCCTTGGAGTTGGAAATTGTAGTAGGGATCGGGGAGGGGCTGCTTGGAAACGAGGTTGATTAATCCCCCGGGATCGACCTCACCGTAGAGAACTGATGCCGGGCCTTTCAAAACTTCGATTTGCTGTAAATTAGCCACCTCCGGTCTCACAGAACCACTGCTAAAGAGACGAAAACCATCCCGTAAAACTGGAGAGTCTCCGCTCGCAAAGCTACCAAAACCCCGAATGGAAAAATCGAGACCGCGACCGTCAGTGGTTCCCAAAAACGAGACCCCACCCACATTTTCTAGGGCATCTTCAATGCTGACAATCTGCCGATCTTCGAGAATCTGTCGGGGAATGACTTGAATGGATTGGGGAATATCTCGCACATCGGCATCCGTGCGGGTTGCTGTACTTGCATTCGGGACGGCATATCCTTCTTCTTGTCCGGTGACTCCAATGCGAAGAACCCCCGCACCAGTTGTCGGCGGGTCTTGAGATTGGGCGATCGCGGCGGCACTGGGAATGGCCACGACAAATTCTTCTCCTGTAACTGAGAGGTTCGCCTCGGGCAAGGTTTCAATTCCCACCAGGGTAATGCGAATGCTCCCATCCTCCAACGGCTCTACGGTTAACGAAGACACCTCTTCAATGGGATTTTCCACGCTGTAGCGATCGCCATCGGGAAGAGCGAGTCGAGCATTGATCAGATCGAGAATTAAAGTTTCCCCATTAACCGAAGAGAAGGGTTGAATCAAATCCCCATTGGTCGTTTCGAGAATCAATTCTACCCCGGAAGAGATGGGTTGCAGGCGGATATTGGCAATCTCGGCGATATCCGTGGCGGCTGCTAATGGTTCTTCTGGCTGAGGCTCTGGGGCGATGGCGGTGGGAGTGGGAATGCTGACGAAGAACTCTTCGCTGGTGGCCGAAAGGTTGGCCTCGGGCAAGGTGCCAATTCCCGCGATCGTGATGCGAATGCTTCGGTCGTCCAAGGGTTCGACGATCAGGGAAGACACGGCTTCGGTGGGATTATCGGCGCTGTAGCGATCGGCACCGATATCGAGTCGAGCACCGACGAGATCGAGGATTAGGGTATTTCCATCGACTGAAGAAAAGACCTCAATATTCTCTCCGTTGACAGTTTCGAGAATTAAGTCAACGCCGGTATCGGTGGACTGAAATCGAATGTCGAGCACTTGTGCGATCGCTCCTTGCGCGATCGTTTCTTGCGCGATCGCTCTCTGTTGCGATCGCATAGGTAAGATAACGCCGCTCGATAGGGCAACGCTCAGTAGCAAAACGGGCAGTGCTTGTTTGGAAGATAATGTCATAGGGAATAGAACGCGAACAGGATTCTCCCCATTGAGAAAACTCAATTTTATGGGAGTTTATTGCAAAAGATATTGAACTAGGTTATCAGAAAAATTGAATTTAAAACTCAAATTGCTGATGAAAATATGGACAAATATTCCAATTAAAAGTTTAGATTAACGATCGTATTATTCCAAACCTTTATTTTTTTAGTGATAAAATTGTTAACAACTTCGCAGTTAAATGGGCAATCATTAGGAAGACAAAAACAAGTATCGCGCAACACTTAAATGTAAGACTTGTAGAGTCTCTAAGCGATCGCGGACTTTTTTCTCAGATAAATCAATCAGAAAATTGTCCAATCGCGATCGCTATGAACACTCATTTATAACCTGCAAAATCACTTAAACACGGACTTTGCATCGAAAATCTCATTTTTGTCCTATTAGTGCAGGAGAGAGATTTGTCTTAGCTCGCAACGATTTGCGATGGATTTTGCCCGTAGAAGTACGAGGCAAGCGCTCGACAAAATGCACGGCTTGAGGGGCTTTAAAGTGAGGCAAATGCTGTTTGGTAAATTGACAGATATTTTTCTCCAAGGCGGGAGAGGCACGTCGTTCGGATTTGAGACCGACATGGGCCACAATCCGAGTGAGTTGGCGACCCTCCTCGGATTCCGGCACGATCGCTACTTCGAGGATATCGGGATGTTGCAACAGCACTGACTCAATTTCCAAGGGGGATATCCACTGACCATTCGCTTTAAAGAGATCGTCTTTACGTCCCATAAATTTAAAATAGCCCTCGTCATCGCAGATATATTTATCCCCCGTTCGCATGGTATTGCCGCAAAGAGCTTGGCGGGTTTCTGGCAGGCGATTCCAATAGCCCAACATTAGGCTTTCTCCTGTCACCTCCAAGTTGCCGATTTCACCAGCAGGCACGGGCAAGCCCCGATCGTCTACGACGCGCACCTCGTAACCGGAAACGGGACGACCGCAAGTCCCGGGTTTGCATGCTCCCGGTCGATTGGATAAAAAGATATGCAAAAATTCGCTCGTACCGATCCCTTCGCAAATTTCCAGATCGAATCGTTCTTGCCATTGATGCCAGACGCTCGGGGGCAACTGTTCGGCAGCCGAGACGCACAGGCGCAAGCTCGAAACATTGAGCGGTGCAATCTCTCCTACGGCTAAAAGATTGGCGTAAATACTGGGAATGCCGAAGAAAACGGTAGGTTTGTAACGCTCGACATCGGCAATGATATCGAAGGCATTTCCCGCTTCCGATAAAACCGCAGCGGCTCCAACTGCCATAGGCATATATAAGGAGTTGCCCAACCCGTAAGCAAAGGCGAGGGGAGCGACCGAGTAGGTAATATCGTTTTCCCCCAGTCCCAATACCTCTTGACTATAGTTGCGAGCGCAAATGACCATGTTTTGGTGCAAGTGAATGACCCCTTTGGGTTTACCCGTACTGCCGGAGGTGTAGAGCCAAAAGGCGGGTTCGTCCCGATGGGTGTCTGCGGCGGGAGGAAGGCGATCTTGTTGGGCGAGGAGGGAGAGAAAAGAGCGATCGCCGTCAGTCAAAAGCGTATGACGCAGAAAAGGAGAATCGAGCGAGTCGAGTCTTTCGTATCCATCGCGATCGCTCAGTAAAACTTTGGCCCGGGAGTCCTGAAGAATGTAGCCAACGTCTTCAACGGTGCAACTGGGGACGATGGGGACGGGAATTGCTCCCAGCCAAATCGCTCCCCAAAAGGCAAAAACGAATTCCGGTCGGTTCCCTAACAAAATGGCAACGCGGTTTTCTCGTTCGACTCCCAGTTCCGCCAGCAAGTTCGCCGCCTGTTGGACGCGATCGCGAGTTTGGGCATAGGTATAAGTTTCGTCCTTGGCATAAAGGGCAATTTTATCGCCCCTACCTTGGTCTATATTCCGATCTAAGAAATAAGCGGCGGCATTGAAGTGAATGGGTAATGGTTCAAAAAGAGTATTCATCGTTCATTAATCATTGATAAGGGTTTATTGCATTGATAAGGGTTTATTGATAGGCGATCGCGCGAACGAAAAGATGATGTTGCCAAGACACCCAACTCATCTCCCATTGTTGCAATCCCAGTTCATCGGCTTTTTGGCGGGCAGATCCCAATAAATTTACGGATAAGCGACCCGATGAATCTAACTTGGCGACAATATCAAACCAGTTAATTTCCGCCAGCCCCGTCGCCAGTGCTTTACCGATCGCTTCTTTGCTGGCAAAACATAGTGCCAAATATTCCTCGGCTTTAGGGGCGAGTCGGTTGGCTTCAAGTTGGTTGGCTTCAAGTCGGCTGGCTTCAAGTTCTTCGGCGGCAAAGACTAGAGTTAGAGTTTCGCGATCGTAGCGCTCGATCAAGCCTTCGATCTTGGCAATTTCCACGAGATCGATCCCGACTGCTTTGATAATCCGACCTTGGCAAGATATCGGCAAGACATTTCTCTTCCCTCGGGGGTCAAAGGAGAGCGGCTCTCGCACTTTCGATAGCTTGGCTAACTTCTGCAAGAGTTTTGTCCTGACGGGTTTCTAATTTCACGACAACGCCGAGTTGACGTTTGAGTGCGAGAGAAATTTCCACGATCTCGGTCGAGTCTAATTGCAAGTCGCGATGGAGTCGAGCATCATCGCGCAACAATTCTTCGGCAATGCCCAGATTTGTCAAGATCTCCTTCAGGGTGCTTTTAACATCAAGGGAGGGGTTCTGTTTCATGCCCACTTATTCATAAAAATTCTTAGCAAGCTAACAAGGTAGCTTTGTTAAGGTTCATCCTATCAGAGAAGCGATCGCTGACTTGGCTCGAAACGGATTTTCTTTTCTCCGAAACGGATCGAATCCCTCAATGCCAAAGAAAACTCGGAGCGGCTGGCCCGATGCCAAAGAAAACTAGAGAATATTTTTGTCTAGAGGAGCGCTTCTTAAGATAAACTTAATAATTGAGATATTTTCTCAATTACTTCCAGTCGAGACCCACATTAGATAACTATAGGATTGACAGTAAAATGCAACAAGGTTTATCTCGGCAACTCGAACAAACGAATTTAGCAAACTTGTATCTCCATCAGACAGAGGAAACAAAAGCACAACCGGAATGGTTGCAGGTCGTAGGATTGGATTCAGACCGCGTAGCTTATCCTCGTTCCGGGATGCAGATATTAATCGAAGATCGTTCCGGGCTGCAGCTATTAATCAAAGATCGTTGGGAGAAAGAAGATGAGGTGATGCAGGGTTATCAGTTTAATTCCGATCCATTGAAGTTCTATTTTCTAATTTCTGGAGAATTGAACGATATTGCCGGACGACCTGACTCTCCTTCCTTTGTTTTGCAAGCCGAACAAAATTGCTTGATGGCTTCTAGCGGCGATCGCGATCGAATAATCTACCATGCCAATCGGCCCTATTTAGCTGTGACGGTTCTGCTCGCTCCCGAGTATATCAGAACATTGTTAGAAGGGAAATCCGAACTGCCTCAGTCCTTGCTCCAGGCCCTCGGGTCTTCAGCAAAGACATTTTTGGATATAGACTCGACTTCAGTTGCCATGCAGGTTGCCCTCCATCAAATTTTGAACTGTCCTTACAAGGGTTCGATCGCACAGATTTACGTTGAGAGCAAGGCCATCGAACTCATTGCCCTCAAACTGGCTCAGATTGGCGAACAAATGCAACAACCTCTCAAAAACATCCCATTACAACCCCGAGATATTGATTGCATCCATAATGCCAAGGACATTTTGATGAGCATGATAGAATGTCCGCCCTCCTTACCCGAACTGGCTAGGAAAGCAGGGATCAACGATTACAAGCTCAAAATAGGCTTTCGTCACATCTTTGGCACGACGGTATTTGGCTATCTTCGCAACCAACGTATGGAACGAGCACGCCAACTGCTCCTCGAAAAACGAATGAATGTCTCGGAAGTTGCCGAAACTGTCGGCTATAGAAGCCTCAGTCGGTTTAGCATGGCCTTCAAAGATCACTTTGGCATTACCCCCAAAACCTATCAAAAAAATTCTTAATATTCACTCAGTCTTGCCCACGCTCCTGAGTTTTTCAGAAAGCGCCTGAAGCAGAAGCGATCGCTCCGTATTGATAAAGAAATGATCTCCTGGAAACATTTGTAGGGAAAAATCATTACTCCCGTGTTGAGACCAGGCTTCCAGTTGACTTTTACTCGCTTCTGGATCGCGATCGCCGCCAAAGGCAACAATCGGTATTTCTAGAGGAGGCTCGGCCTTTAATTCATAGGTTTCATCAAGCTCTAAATCCCCTCGTAAGATCGGTACGAGTAACTGCATCATGTCGGAATTTTCCAAAATTTCTTTCGGTGTACCGTTCAAGCGTTTTATTTCTTCGATAAACTCTGCTTCCGGGAGGGGGTGAATGGGGGAAGGCTCGGGGAAATGAGGTGCTTGGCGACCGGAAACCAACAAGCAGTGGGGTTGGCGATCGTATCGCTCGCGACAATAACGAGCAAACTCAAAAGCAACCAGCGCGCCAAAACTATGGCCGAACAAAACATAGGGTCGATCTAAATAGGGACGCAAACCCTTTCCTAATGCCTCTATCAAAGAAGTCATATCTTTCATTAAAGGCTCTATCATGCGCGAACTCCGTCCCGGCAATTCGACGGGACACACTTCTATCGTTGAGGGAAGTTCTCGATGCCAGTCGCGAAAGATTGCTGCATTTCCCCCTGCATAGGGAAAGCAAAATAACCGCAATTGCGCTCTGGGATTGGGAGTACAACATTTAATCCAAGTGTTATAAGAAATTGAAGCAACCATCACAAATATGTTATAGCGCTACGCGCTAGGGAATAGTAGTATCAAATCTGGAAAATTAACCGTAATCAAAAACCTTGGATTTACGGAAATGGACTTATCCAGCACGAGTCAATAGGGGCGCTTGCTTACTTTTCACCTCCTAAGCGCTTCTTAAATTGGATCTTCAGACCCGATTGAGGGTGTAGAATTGGCAGAAGTTTCATCGTCAGATTTTGATCGGGTAGCAGTTCCCAAGTATAGTTTCGCAACAGATGAGCGGTGAAAATCTTCATTTCCATTTGGGCGAAGGCTTGTCCTAAACAGGTGCGAGGACCCCCACCAAAGCCCACCAAACTGAAGTCATACTTCTTATGTTCGGCTCTCTCTGGGCTAAAGCGATCGGGGTCGAATTGCTCGACATCTGAATAGCATCGGCGATCCTTATGGGTTACGCCGCTCGAGTAGAAGACCTTCCATCCTTTGGGGACTTGGTAGCCATTGAACTCAAAAGACTCAACGACACCCCGAAACCCGCCTGCGGCTGGAGGATACATTCGTTCGACTTCCTTCAAGACTTGTTCCAAGTAGGGCATACGCTTGAGTTGCTCTAGATTCAACGCTCCTTCAACTGCTAGCGCATCTTGTTCGTTTTGAGCTTGTTTCCATACTGTTGGATGCTGAGCCAAGGACATCACCAAAGAAGTCAGCATGGAAGTGGTGGTTTCGTGTCCGGCAACGATCATCATCAGAGCTTGAGTTTTAATTTCCTCCAGACTCAGACCGCGACCCTCTTCGTCTCGACTTTGCACCAAAAGACCCAAGGCATCTTGGGTGGGATGCTGTTGGCGATCGCGCACCACTGCCTCAACGTGAGCCAGCAACCGATCGCGAGCCTGAAGTGCCTTATTATAAGTAGTCCCGGGGAATCGTAAGGGAATGGACACCCTTCCAACAGATAATTCACTGAACCACTGGCATAGACGAGCGGTCATTATTCCAGGCTCACTGCCTAAAATCAAGACACTGACAATCTCAAAGGTGAGCTTTTTCATTTCTTCCCAACAAGAGAAAGTTCCCATTGCTTCCCACTGGGTCAAATAGGTCTGGACAATGCACTCCATCGTCTCAAAGTAACCTGTCAGTGCCTTACCGTGGAAAGCCGGTCTTAACAGCTTGCGATTACGCTGGTGCTCTTCCCCGTCCTGAAGGCCTAAAACGTCTCCAACCAGTTCCTTTCCCGTATCGGGCACGCCGTCTCGCCAAGAAAAATGGTGCATATGGCTGGAGAGAATGAAACGATTGGCCTCTGGACCCATCATGCCTACCGTGGGACAACCTAGGATATGGGTTTTGAAGATGGAACCGTATTTTTCCTGCCGTTTTTCAACAAAGGCAGGATCGTTTAAGAAGCTAAGAGTTTCACCTAGGAGCGGTAATCCAAAGCTACCGGGCGGTAATGGCTTAGATATGGTATTCATTCGTTTTCATTATCCTAATATCATTAGTGCGGTAATGGCATCTTGCCCGCTTGTTAACCAACGCTTCCGATTGTTCGATCGACATTCAGGATTTTGAGTTTGAACTGGACAAAAGCGATTTCTTGTACCTTTGTTTTAATCGCTGTCGTCCTTGTTTTAAAGCTAAATTGGTTTTCAAATCGCTTGGCTGGGAAGAGGCCGTTTGTTGCCCGGATAAGTATTGACTGAGTTGCCGAATGGTTGAATAGTTAAAAAGATCGACTATCGCAACATCTTTGGCTAAATCCGGCAATTGTTTTAGGATTTTCCCATAAACCCGGGTGAGTAGTAAAGAGTTCCCGCCTAAATCAAAAAAGTTGCGATTGACTCCCACCCGTTCTAAGTCGAGAACCTCTTGCCAAATTGCTGCAATGGTTTGTTCGAGAGAACTTCGAGGAGCAATATCGGGTTCGCTGTTTTCGGTGGGTAAATAATCGGGAAGGGGTAACGCACGACGATTCACTTTTCCATTCGCAGATAAAGGAAACGTTTCGAGAAAAACAAATGCGGAGGGAACCATGTAATCGGGAAGGCGATCGCGCAGAAAATGCTTGAGCTCGTCAACGGGAATTTTACCGTCCTCTTGGATTATATAAGCCACTAAACGCTTGTTTCGCAAATCGTTCCCCACCACTTCCGCGAGGGCTTGTTTGATGCAAGGATGCTGAGTTAAAGCCGATTCAATTTCTCCTAACTCAATGCGATAGCCGCCAACCTTAACTTGAAAGTCTTCTCGTCCGAGGAATTCAATATTGCCATCGGGGAGATAGCGTCCCAAATCTCCGGTTTTATAAAGCCGTTCCTTGGTTTTGGGATGGATGATAAAGTGCTTATCTGTTTTTTCGCGATCGCGCCAATATTCCCGTGCCAAGCCGATCCCGCCAATGTACAAATGTCCGGCAACCCAAGTGGGGCGAGACTCTAAGTTTTCGTCTAACACATAAAAGCGCTGATTGGCGAGGGGAACACCGTAAGGAATGCTTTTCCAAGTAGGATCGACGAGATCGATGGGATAGTAAATCGACCAGATCGAGGCTTCTGTCGCGCCTCCCAAACTGACAACGCGCACATCTCGACCGAGGGTCTGAATTTGTTCGGGTAAAGAGAGGGGAATCCAATCGCCACTGAGGAGAACTAACTGTAAATCCCCTAAATCCCTTGTATAATCGACCATCATCTGCATTAAGGCCGGGACGGAATTCCAGAGGGTAATCTGGTATTGTTGCAAGAGTTCTTCCCAATGTCGGGGATCGCGATCGCGACGGGCTTCCGGAAGCACGATCGCCCCCCCTGCGGCCAAGATACCGAAAATATCGTACACCGAAAGGTCAAAACTCAGGGAAGAGAGAGCCAGAACGCGATCGCTGGCATCAACGCCAAAGCGTCGGTTAATATCTTCGATGGTATTGACGGCTCCTCGATGGTCGATGGCAACGCCTTTGGGCATTCCCGTGGAACCCGAAGTGTAGATGAGATAAGCCAGATCCTCGGGAGCTTGTTGGCGCTTTAAAGGTGCAGTACTTTCTTCTGTCAAATCGTCGCGATCGACGCACAAGCAAACGACTCCTGATGGCCAAGATAGGGTCTCGTGCAACCATGATTGAGTCAGAACGATACCGATTTCACTATTCGCAAAGAGTATCTTGCGGCGTTCTTCCGGCCAAGCCGGATCGATGGGAACGTAAGCGGCTCCCGAAGCTAAAATCCCCAAAACCGCAACGACTTGCTCCCATCCCTTTTCCATGACCACCGCAACGAAGCGATCGCGACCCGCTCCCAGTTTTTGCAAGCGATGGGCGATTTGGTTGGAAAAGTTAAATAACTCTTGATAAGTAAGGGTGCGTTGCGGTGCGATAACGGCGAGTTCGTTGGCTCGTTCTGCCACTCGGGCGGCAAACCCTTCGTGCAAGAGAGCTTCGGAAATAGGTGCATGAGTCGCATTGATGGCATTGGTGCGGGCGAGTTGCGCAGAGGGAAGTAAGGATTGCGTCTCTTGCCAAGGAGTTGCAGAGGTCGCTAGAGTCTCGAGCAAGCGACAATAAGCCGCAAACATTTCAGCGACCAAATCCTTCGGAAATAATTCCTCCACGACATCCCAATTAAACGTCAAATCTCCCTTTTCTTCCCAAACCTGTACGTCCATCCATGCTTGCGATGCCTGGCTGATGGCATAAACCAATTCGCCCAAATGGGTGAAACTCGAGGTTTCCTGACCCAATGCACCCATCCCGAGGGTACTGGTAAAAACAATGGGGAAGGCGTTGGGAGTCGTCCCGTTGGCGCGCGCGAGTTCCCGCGTCACTCGAACGCCGCTAAAGTAGCGGTGTTCGAGATCTTGCCACAATTGCTTTTGGATGGCGATCGCGCGATCGCGAAAGGAGAAGGTTGAGGGCGCATCGATGGCCAAAAGCGTTGTCGAGGTAAAATCCCCGATTAAATCGTTCACTTGGGGGTGAAAGGGCAAGCGATTGAAAAGCGCCAAATTGACGGTAAAACTCGGATTTTTGCTCCAAACTCTCAAGATTTCGCAAAATGCTGCGAGTAAAACCACTGAAGGAGTCACGCCTGCGTTTGCCGCCCGATCGCGCAGTTGCTGCCATTCTACACGGCTCAAGCGCCCGTCATAGCGCTTGGCTCGCGGCTGTTTAATGCTACTGGGATGTCGGGCTAAGGGCAATTCTGGGGTGGGGGGAAGCGTTCCGATACGAGAGAGCCAATAATCCCGCGATCGCCGATATAAGGCTGTCGTTTCTAACTTTTGTTCTGCCAGCACGCAATCTCGAAAGGTAATTTCTAAAGGCGGGAGGCTGACTTCGGGTTGATTGTAGCGTTGCGACCATTCATCAAACAGGCGAAAGAAACTCCACGCATCGAAGATTTGTAGGTCATAGCTGACGTGCAGGCGAACGCGCTCCCCGGGCAGTTGCGTGGCGCGAAATTCAAATAACGGCCAGCGATCGCCGCTTAACACTTGGTGGGAGAGTTCTTCGCGAACGCCTTCGATGGCGCGATCGACCTCGGTTGGGGAAGATTGCCGCAAATCTAGAACCGCAATTTCATAAGCCGGAACTTTTTCGAGAACCTGTTGCTGACCGTCGGGAAGGATAATCGCCCGCAGCATATCGTGGCGATCGATTAAATCCAGTAGGGCGCGGTTCAAGCGTTCTAAATCCAATCCTTCGCTCTCGATCTCATAGTAGCCGTGGTTGGCCACGTTACCCAATTCCATCACGTCCAAGCGACCCACCCAATAAGCGTGTTGCAGATCCGTGAGAGGAAAGGGATTGTGACGACCTTCGGGATCCCGAATGAGAGGAGGAAGGGAGGAAAAGGTCTCTGTGGCTTCTCCTTCCTCGAGGAGCGCCAGAAGTTCGGTTTTTCGCTTTTGTAAGGCTTGGCGCAAGTCAACGGTTAATCCTCCCGCAGGGGCATCAACCGCAAGAAATTCGCCTTCAACGGCGAGTTTGATATCTTTGGCGCGGAGCTCTCGGAGTAGAAGCTGTAATTCCATCGGGTTATCAGTTATCAGTTATCAGTTATCAGTTATCGGTTATCAGTTCCGACCGCTTCCTTAGAAATGGACGATTTCTCGAGGTCTATCGCTTTGGGTCGCAGAGATATCGCTCAATTCTTTTAAGAGCAGGCGATCGAGGAGATAGTCGGCAAGGCGATCGCAATTGTTCTCGCCAAAGAATTGTTGCAGGGGAACTTGGATGCGAAAATCTTCCTCTAAACGTCGTTTGAGTTCGATCGCCACGAGGGAATCTAATAAACCCCCAAAGGATAAATCAGACGTGAGTTCATCGGGGGAACATTGGAGATACACGGCCAACCAACCCAAAAGATAAGTCTTCAGCAGAGCGGGCTGCTCTGAGGGAGAAGCGTTCAAAATGGATTGCACAGATAGGGTCGGATTCGATACCGAAAGCATCTTTGACCCCTGCAATGGTGCTGCCCGTTCTCCGACTTCATTAACGTTCGTCCCTACTCGTTCTTCGGCTTCGGAAATGTCTTGGGGCGGGGCGGGAGGGGTTCCCAGCACCGTGTCTCCCCAACGCACGATCGCGGCGGCAGCAGTGGCGGCGGCACCGTTGGCATAAATCAAGACGAGGTCGCCTTTGTTAATTTTACCCGTGCGAGCGGCACGCTCTAAATTGGCAAGGGGGAAAACCGGCCCGATATTGCCATAACGGGGATAGAGATTGAGGACGCGATCGCGATCGATTCCCAAGGCTCGGGCGCAGACATCAGCATACCAAGCTGTCGGCGTATTGAAGGCGAAAAAGTCGATCTCGGCAAGATTGACCCCGGCAATCTCAGCAGCTTTTTGGCAGCACGATCGCGCTGCATCGGCGGCGGTTTCGGCGAGAGCCATAGCATTATCCCCCGTTCTAGCGAGGGTTTGGGTTTGCCCCTTGCTATTGTCTGCCAGTTCATAGCGATAGGCATCGCAAGTTTCCGTCGTTGGGGCGATCGCTACGCCTAAAAGGCCTTCCTCCCCGGCAACGGGACTGACGATAAATGCACCCGCCCCATCTCCTAGAGTCCAAGAAAGGGAGTCGGCATTGTCCGTAGCATTTGAGCCGAAGTGAGAAACGACAACGAGAATATTTTCATAAATTCCCGACTCGATAAAGGCGCGAGCGCTTTGCAGAGCAACCAGTGCACTCCCGCAGGTGGATTCAATAGTCCACGCCGGACAGCGCAGCCCGATGGATCGGGATAAATAAGCCGCATGACCGGGGCCGAGACGATTGGGAAAGAGGGGGGAAACCAATGCGAGATCGATATCTTCCGGGCTGAGTCCGGCGAGGGCGATCGCTTCTTTCGCCCCCCGACACTCTAATGCCAACCCCGACTCTTCCCCGAGGAGAGTGCGTCGTTCTCTCGCCCCTCGAAAGGGATCGTCAAGATAGGGGGCAACGGCTTGAGACCAAATATCGGGATTTCTATTTCCCATCATTGCCGCACCTCTCCTCTGTCGCTTTCTCGGTTTTGGTAGCAGGTGCGGGAAATTCTCGCGCCAATAGGTATTGGTGCGAATGGTTTCGGGAAAGCTCAAGGCTAGAGAACGGATGCCGATAGAAGGGTTCATAATTTTTTGGGTTCGACTCCATTAACGCATGGACGTTATATCAGACGTTATATCAATAGTCAAAATTGAGAGAATTGATATTAAAAGTTTTACATTGCGATCGCCCAAGCGACGGCATAGCGGGATGTATGGCTGATACTTAAGAGCCATCCCGCTATCCCTGCATTGGCGGCGGCGATTTGGCCGCGATCGCTCAAGGCAACGGCAGGCGCGCCATGAGGCAATCTTTGAATCTCCACATCCAACAGCGAGAGTTCGGGTAAATAACTGAGGATGCTTTGTTTGGCAGCCAGACGACCTCCTAAATATTGCAACCGTCGCTCTCCTCCCTCCCAAGCATGGCGTTCGGCGAAGGTGAAGTATTGTTCTTCTTCGATCGCTCTCAGGCTATCTATCTCGACGAGGGTCAAGGTGCGATCGCTCAGTATCTCTGAAGGAAAATTACGGGTTGGGTTATAAAATTTTAGGAAGTTGTCTGTCATGAGTGCCGTATTACTCGACTACGATATTGGCGAGCATCGTGTTCATTTTGTTAACGGACTCGATATATTCATTGCCGGGAACGGACTCGGCCACGATTCCTGCTCCTGCATTGAGATGAATTGTATCGCCGTATTGGAAAACCGAGCGAATGGCAAGGGCGAAATCGGATTCCCCGTTCCCACTGACCCAGCCAATGCTGCCAGCATAGAGGTTGCGCGGTTCGTCTTCAAGGCGATCGATCCAGTGCAATGCCTGCTGTTTGTCGATCCCGGAAACCGTAATGCCGGGGAAGAGGATTTTCAGTGCATCCCACAGGGTGCGCTCGGGCTGGAGGAGACCCCCCACGCGAGAGGAAAGATGCTGAACGCAACGATAGCTCTTAATTTCCATAAAATTAAACACGCCAACGCTATTCGGCAGGCAAACCGAGGCCAGTTCTTCTTGGGCCAGCCAAGCAGAGAGAGCATGTTCTTTCACTTCCTTGGCATCGGAAAATAACTCGGCATAAAGGCGCAAGTCTTCTTCTCGGGTTTCTCCACGCGGCCGCGTTCCCGCTAAGGGATTCGTAACCACCCAACGTCCGTCCGTCGTTTTCATGAGAATTTCTGGACTGAACCCGACACCCTTCATCTCTCCCAGTTCAAAGGCATAGGAACGGTAAGAATTATTCGCTTGGTTGGCGATTGCATAGGTGCCGGGGACATTTAATTCTCCCGTATACTTGGCGCAGCGAGAAATAATAGCTTTTTGCAAGCGTTCGGCTTTTATCGCTGCAATGAGTTCTGAGACCCGACCTTCGTAATCTTGGCGATCGCTAAAGTCGATTGAGATAGGAGTCGCTTTATAGATCGGGAGGTGATTCTGAGCCGTTAATAGCGTCTCAATTTTTTCGATGGGTTCGAGACTCCGGCAGCGAATTCCTTCGGGAATAAAGATTAATTCTATCTCGGGAATCATGAGATGGAGCAAGTCGTTGTCGCTCTGCTTGGAGTAAGGAGAGTAAAAACTTGCCATGTCGAATGCTACATAACCATAAGCCGTCCAGTTTTCCAAAGGAAGAGCATCCAACATCGCTTCAACTTGTTTGAGCGGATCGTGGGTGGGTTGGGAATTGGATTGATTCCCAGACATTTTAATTTGTTCCGGATTTGCCGTAACTTTAACGTATTCGCCGATCGCGACTCGCACTTCTCCTTCACCTTCATAGAGAAGGTATCGATCGAGAAGTCCCGCTTCTTGAAAATTTTTCAGAACGATAAGAGGGTCGGTTGTATAGCCAGGAAAAAACTGTTCGCTATACTTCTGGCGAGTGAGATTTTTTGATTGAGCTAGCATTACTTTTCCTAAAGACTTGGGTGGATCGACTAAAATACTTTCTGTCGAACAAATGCAATATCAAAACATTGCACCTATCCTCGATTTTGTTGATTTCGTTACTGTTGAATTCCGATCTTTAGAATTCCTTAACATTTACTAACATTATCAGCTTAATCAAATTGATTCTTCTTGTATCCGGTTTTTTTTTTGCCTCAAACGTATTTTTTTTGTTGTTAATCCAATTAAGAGTAAAGAATTATACGGGGCTCGATTGGCTTGAACAACCCCCTAATCAAAAGTATTTTTAATGAGTATCATTAATTTTTTTTATGATTCTGAGTTCCTGAAGAAAGATTTCCGAGAATTCTATCGCTCTTTTTCCTCGCCAAATAAAGCTTACAGACAAGATTAAGTTTTTTTTTTGACTTGTCTTGTCTTTACGGCAAAAGCTGTGATATTCTGTTTCATAAGTTTGAAAATCTTTACTTAAGCTGAAGTGCATCCAAACGACATCTTTTGAAGCTGAAAACCTTGCAGAATCAAGATAGTTCGGACAATATAGATGCAAATCAGTTTAACGAGACTCAAGTTAATTGATAATCGAACGCAATCAAAACCGCTATAAGCATCGGATTCGGGAATATATATCCGTAAAATATGCGGTGAAATATGCAGTTAACGGACATGTAGCGATCGCGAACCCACCCCTCACCTTTATATCTAGTAGCAAATCTAGTAGAAGGTTTTCAAAAGAGGGTTTTCAGAAGCCTTAAATCAATCGCCCGTCATTAGGTTTATGGTTGGAGATTTCATCCGAAATCAACGTTTACCAATCATTGCATTCAGTAGGGACGTTTCCTAAAACGTCCGTAATTAATAGAGATTTATGAGGTCGTTAAAACCGAAAAATCCACGGGCAATTTAGCGATTGACGGGAGCGACTAATTGTTAATAACTAATCTCAACTCTTGAAAAACAAAGACAAACCTATTAAATATATGAGCGCGACTTACACTGGCTTAGAAATTGCCGTTATCGGTCTCTCCGGACGATTTCCGGGAAGCAATACCATTGAAGACTTTTGGAAAAACTTGGCGGATGGAGTCGAACTGATTTCTACCTTCGACGATTCTCCCTCAGATTCCCAACCCATACGAGCCGGCTCTGTTTTGGAGGGAGTCGATCGCTTCGATGCGGACTTTTTTGGCTTTAATCCCCGAGAAGCGCAAATGATGGACCCCCAACATCGCTTATTTCTTGAATGTGCTTGGGAAGCCTTAGAAAATTCGGGCTACAGTTCGCCAACAGAAAAACGTTCCATCGGCATTTTTGCCGGGGTAGGCATGGGAACTTATCTGTTATACAACTTAAGTCCCACTCCCGGACTGTTGGAGTCTCAAGGATTTTTGTCCACTGTAGTGGGAGTTGATAAAGACTATTTACCCACCCGCGTTTCCTACAAATTAAATCTCAAAGGACCCAGCATGAGCGTTGGGACAGCTTGTTCGAGTTCCCTCACGGCCGTTCATTTAGCCTGTCAGAGTTTGCTCGGGGGAGAATGCGATATCGCCTTGGGAGCGGGAGTTGCGGTGAAAGTACCGCAAAGTTCTCTCACTCTTGCCCCCGATGAAATTGTCTCGAATGACGGTCATTGCCGGGCCTTCGATCGCGATGCGACAGGAACTGTTGGCGGGAATGGGATCGGGGTGGTGGTGCTCAAACGCCTCGAGGATGCAATGGCCGATAACGATACTATCTATGCAGTCATTAAAGGCTCAGCCGTCAATAATGATGGCGGACGAAAAATCGGCTATACCGCCCCCAGCGAAGAAGGGCAAACCCGCGTCATTCGTACCGCCCAAATGATGGCCGAAGTGGAACCGGACAGCATTGGCTACATGGAAGCCCACGGCACCGGGACCCCTCTAGGAGATCCGATTGAAATTGCGGCGATGACGAAAGCCTTCCGGGAAAAGTGCGATGCCAAAGGGTTTTGCGCCACGGGTTCCGTTAAAACCAATGTGGGACACTTAGATGCCGCCGCAGGCATTACAGGTTTCATGAAAACGGTTCTCGCCTTGCATCACCAACAAATTCCCCCCAGTTTGAACTTTAATACCCCCAACCCGCAAATCGATTTCGAGAACAGTCCGTTTTATGTCAATACTCAACTCAAAGATTGGCAAAGAAATGGAACCCCTCGCCGTGCGGGAGTCAGTTCCTTCGGCTTTGGCGGAACTAACGTTCACGTCGTTTTAGAAGAAGCCCCGAGTCCCTCGATAAAAACGTCGGCAAATCGTCCTCAACTCCTGTCCCTGTCAGCCAAAACTGCGACAGCACTCGAGAGGATGAGCGATCGCCTTGTCAACCATCTCAAAGCCTCTCCCGACCTCGATCTAGCAGATGTGGCGGGCACCTTGCACTTAGGGCGATGGCAACTGCCCCACCGTCGCACCTTCGTCGCCCAAACCGTTGCCGAGGCGATCGCAATCTTAGAAGCCGGAGAAACCGAAACCCGGGAAGCGGCGGTCAATGAACCGCCTGTTATCTTGATGTTTCCCGGTCAGGGATCTCAATACGTCAACATGGGGCGGAAGTTGTACGAGCGGGAAGCCAAATTTCGGGAAGTCTGCGATCGCTGTTTCGCTCGCTTAAAGTCGCAACACGATCTCGATCTCGCATCGATCCTCTTTCCCGCTTCCGAAGCAGACATTCCTGCCTTAAAGGAAAAGTTAACCCAAACCGCGATCGCGCAACCAGCTTTATTCGTCATTGAATACGCCCTCGCACAACTGTGGATATCTTGGGGTATCGTTCCTCAAGCCGCGATCGGCCACAGTATTGGCGAATATGTCGCCGCTTGTATAGCCGGGGTTTTCTCCCTCGAAGACGCGCTCGATCTCGTCACCGCACGAGGACGCTTAATGCAGCAGCAACCTTCCGGTTCGATGGTTACAGTCCATTTGTCGGCGGAGAAAGTGCGACCCTTTTTGCACGACTCCCTCTGCATCGGAGCGAGTAACGGCCCTTCCCTGACGGTCATTTCGGGAACGGCTGCCGATATCGAACAGTTGCAATCGAAACTGGACTCTCAAGGCATCGATTATATTCCTTTGCACGTCTCTCATGCTTTCCATTCTCCCTTGATGGAAGGCGCGATCGCTCCCTTGCTCGAACAGTTGCAACGGGTTAAGCTCAACTCCCCCCAAATTCCCTTCATTGCCAACGTAACGGGAACTTGGATAACCGACGAGCAGGCAATGGATCCTCAATATTGGGGACGGCAGTTGCGCCAAAGCGTCGAATTTTCTGCGGGGATCGGCGAACTGTTGCAGAACTCCGAGGGGATTTTCTTAGAAACGGGCCCGGGACGGACTTTAAGTACGCTAACCCGACAGCAGGCAAAGGGACAAACGATTCTTTGTACCCTTCCCCATCCTAAAGATCCGGTTGATGACGAGGCCTTTTTGTTGCATACCGCAGGACGGCTCTGGTTAGAAGGCGTGGCAATGGACTGGTCGAGTTTTTATGGCGATCGCTCCCATCGGCGCATTCCCCTTCCCACCTATCCCTTCGATCGCCAGCGCTATTGGATCGATCCCCCCGAGTCGAAAGATTCGACACTGGAGAAAAATCCCGAGCTGGCGGACTGGTTTTACGTTCCCGCTTGGAAACGCTCGGTTTTGCCCGCGATCGCGACAGATTCCCCTCAAGGATCTTGGGTGATTTTCTCGGATTCTTCCGGGCTGGGAACAGCACTCGGTCAACGGTTGCAACAGATGGGACATCGAGTCGTTTGGGTGACTCCCGGGGCGGTATACGGTCAGACCAGCGAGGATGTTTATACCCTCGATCCCAGCGATCGCGAGCATTATCAAGCGTTAATTCGCGATGTCAAATCTTTGGATTCTTCCCTAACTTTTGCTCACTTGTGGACGGTAACACCGGATTTATCTTTAGAAGAGGCTTCCCGATCGGGCTTTTATAGCTTGCTCTATTTGGCGCAGGCTCTCGAACAAATAAGCGGAGATCGCCGCGATCGCCTCTGCGTTATTTCCAGTCAAGTCGAAGAGGTGACGGGACGCGAAACTTTCTGTCCGGAAAAAGCCACAATCGTCGGGCCCTGTCGAGTCATTCCTCAAGAATATGCCAATATCGCCTGCGATCGCATCGATATCGATCTGGCAGATTTTCAAGGAACGGGCGCTCCTCAATTCCTCGATCGCCTCGTCACTGAGATGCTGGCACAAGGAGAAAAATCTGGGGCATCGGCAACCATTGCCTATCGCGGCAATTATCGCTGGGAACTCACCTATGATTCCCTCTCCTTAGAAGCCAGCGATCGCTCCGCTTTTCGGACTGGGGGAACTTATCTGATCACTGGCGGTACCGGGGGAATTGGTTTAGAAATTGCTGCTTTTCTGGCTGAAAAAGTGCAAGCGAACCTCATTCTCGTCAGTCGCTCGACTTTCCCCGATCGCCAAGACTGGGATGATTGGCTGGCCAAGGCAGAAGACTCCTCTCCCCAAGCCGCTAAAATTCGCAAACTGCAAGCGATCGAAGCCTCGGGAGGGAAAGTGTTGGTCGCGAGTGGGGATGTCTGCGATGGTGAGGAAATGCAAGCCATTTGCGATCGCGCCCGGGCGGTCTTTGGTGAGATTCACGGAGTCTTCCACGCGGCAGGAATTCCGGGAGACGGAATTATTTCTCTGAAAACCCGGGAAATAGCCGAAAAGGTCATGGCTCCTAAGCTCGAAGGAACGCGAGTTCTCGATCGCATTTTCTCAGATACCCCTCTCGATTTCCTCGTCCTCTTCTCCTCTATCAGCGCTCTCGTCGGCGGTGTGGGACAGGCGGACTATTGTGCGGCGAACGCTTATCTCGATGCCTTTGCCCGAGAGCGAGCAGGCAAAGGAGTCATCGCCATCGATTGGGATACTTGGCAAGAGGTGGGAATGAGCGTCGATACGACAGATCTTCCCGAACATCTCAAAGCGCGCCGCCTGGAGGCGATCGAGGCGGGAATTGCCCCCAAAGAAGGGTTAGAGGCACTCGATCGCATTCTCCAACGAGGGCTGGATCGCGTTGTCGTTTCCACCAAAGCGTTACAAGAAGTTCTCGCGGAACGCCATGACTTAAGTACGATGGCGCAAGGGGTCGAAACCGAGGCCTCGCCAACCCCGCAACCCGAGCACCAACGCCGGATTCAGTCTACGGCTTACGTTGCCCCACGCAACGAGATCGAAGAGTGGATCGTCCAACTTTGGCAAGAACAAATCGGATTTTCTCCCATTGGCGTTAATGATAACTTCTTTGAGTTAGGCGGTCATTCTCTCTTAGCGGTGCGGGTCATGACCAAGTTGCGCGAGCATTATGCTGTCGATCTGTCCCTGCGAGTATTGTTATCGGAAGCACCGACTGCCGCGGGATTGGCTGCTTCTGTGGCGGAACAGCTCGCCCCAGAAGACGAGTCAAACTCGGAGGATGCTACAGAAACGGCTCGCTTGCTTGCAGAAATTGAAAACTTATCTCTGGATGAGGTACAAGAGCAGTTACAACAAGAAACCACCCCGCTCTAATGGGTTATTGAGGTGAGTAAAACCTTTTTTGCTCACCTTTCTCTAGTAGATTAAAGGCGTTTCCGAGTGCCTACCCCAATGCCATTATTACTAATTTAAGTTGTGGTTTGCGTACTCGGTTAGCACGAATTGATAACGGTTCTGCCTGCTGGTATGAAGTAGATTTTCCCGAAGTCATCGAGTTTCGACGCAAGTTTTTACAAGAGAGCGATCGCGATCGATTTATTGCTCAATCCATTTTAGATTTTACTTGGATCGATCGCTTCGAGTGCTCTCCGGCGGATCGACCCGTTCTGATTTTCATGGAAGGTGTTTCTCCTTTTAAAGCAATTTTCGATCTTTTACTACTATCAAAAAAAACGCGAAAATTTAGTATTTTTTTATCCTCAAATCAATGACGACTTACGATCTTTCTCAACGAATAGCCAGTCTTTCGCCAGAAAAGCAAGCACTGTTAAGACGGCGACTTCAGGAGCAGAAAAAGAAACAAACCGAAACGCGATCGCAAAAAATTCCCAAACGGGCTTTATCAACTTCGCAATCGGAAAAATACCCGGTTTCCTTCGCACAGCAACGCATGTGGTTTCAAGAACGCTTGAGCCTTAAAAGTGCCGTTTCCAATAATATCTCGACTTCCTTAAAAATTAATGGCTCGCTGCAAGTCCCTGCCCTCAATCGCGCCCTCAGAGAAATTATCCGACGGCACGCTATTTTAAGAACGAAATTACAAACCATCGACGGGGAATTGATGCAGGTTATCGCACCGCGCATCGATTGGACTTTACCCATTATCGATCTGCGATCGCTGACTCCCCAAGAACAAGACGAAAAAGTGCGATCGCTGATCGCAGAACAAGGTGGTCAACCCATCGATCTCGAACGAGATTGGTGTTGGCGAACTCAATTAATTCAACTGGGAAAAACAGACCATGTCTTACTGTTAACATTGCATCACATTGTCAGTGACGCTTGGTCTTTTGACATCTTCTTTCGGGAATTGGGTACATTGTATGGAGCCTTTGCCAAGGAGCAGCCTTCGCCTTTACCGGAACTTCCCGTTCAGTATGTTGACTTCACCCTTTGGCAGCAAGAATACTTTCAAGGTAATGTTCTGGCAACAGAATTGGAATACTGGAAACGAACTTTAGAGAGTGCTCCAGATGTTTTGCAATTACCCAGCGATCGCCCCCGTCCTCCTGTTATCTCTTTTCAAGGCAGAAGCCTCTCCTTTTTCCTCCCGAAAACCTTGGAAAATGGACTGAGACAACTATCGCAGCAAGCGGGAACGACACTCTATACAACCCTCCTCGCAGCGCTGCAAACCCTGCTCTTTCGCTATTGCAGGGAAGAAGATATTCTTGTCGGTTCTCCCATTGCCAGCCGCCATCAACCCGAAGTCGAACCTTTAATCGGCTGTTTTATTAACACCCTGGTTTTTCGCTCCGATCTGTCGGGGAATCCCAGTTTTCGCCAACTGCTCGATCGCGTTAAAAATACCGTTCTCGGCGCGCTAGCCCATCAAACCATCCCGTTTGAAATGCTGGTTAACGAGCTACAACCGACGCGGAACATTGCCTACGCTCCCATTTTTCAGGTCATGCTGGTGTTGCAGAATGCCTTTTCGAGCGACAATGTGGCGCTGCCGGGGTTGAACGTTCGTCCGATGTTGCATGATAATCAAACCTCTCAATTCGATCTCACTTTTCTGTTAGTCGAAGAACAGAACGGACTGAAAGGCAAACTGGAGTACAACACCGATCTGTTCGACGAAGCGACGATGGTGCGGATGTTGGGACATTTTCAGACCTTATTGGTTGGAGCGATCGCCAACCCCGATCTGTCTCTCTTAGAACTGCCCCTCCTCACAGAACCAGAACGACAACAACTCGCGGCTTGGCACGATACGGCTCTGCCGCCTTCGCCAACCGCCTGCATTCACCATCTCTTCGAGGCTCGGGTGCGGGAGACTCCCGAAGCGATCGCGATTGTCTACGAGGAAGAACAAATTACCTATCGCGACCTCAATCGACGCGCCAACCAGTTTGCTCGATACTTACAAAAACAAGGTATCGCCCGAGAGAGTCTGGTTGCGTTGTGTTGGGAGCGATCGCCAGAAATGTTCGTGGGTTTGCTGGGCATCCTCAAAGCCGGAGCGGCCTATATTCCCCTCGATCCCGCCTATCCCCCCCAACGCTTCCAAACCATCCTCACCGACGCGCAACCCGAAGCGATCGTGACTCAAACCGCTTTAGCTGAGAAATTCTCCAATCTCGACGCAACTATCATCCTACTGGATGAGGCATGGGAGACAATTGCCTTAGAATCCCCAGAAAACCCGGGAATTCCCGTCAGCCCGGAGAATTTAGCCTATATTATCTACACTTCGGGTTCCACGGGCAAACCCAAAGGCGTGGCCATCGAACACCGATCTTTGGTCAACTTCACCGAAGCGGCGATCGAAGCCTACGCCATTACCGCCAGCGATCGCATCTTACAGTTTGCCACCATCGGTTTCGATACCGCCGTCGAAGAAATCTTTCCTTGTTTGACTTGTGGGGCAACGTTAATTTTGCGAACCGAGCGCCTGTTGAGTTCGATGTCCGGATTTCTCACCGCTTGCCGCGACTGGCAACTTACAGTTCTCGATTTACCGACCGCGTTCTGGCACCAGATGGTGACGGAAATGTCAATGGATAAGCTCGAGTTACCGGCATCCTTGCGCTTGGTGATTATCGGCGGCGAAAAAGCGAATCGCGATCGCCTCGCGCTCTGGCAGCAACAGGTCTCGTCCTCGGTTCGCCTCGTCAACAGTTACGGCCCAACTGAAGCCACTGTCGTCACGACGGTTATCGATCTATCCGACCTCTCTCTTGATGCTCTAGGAGGGCGAGAATTGCCGATTGGTCGAGGGATTCGCAATACTTTAACTCGCGTCCTCGATCCCCTCCTGCAACCGGTTCCTCTGGGCATTCCGGGGGAATTGTATATCGGGGGGGCCGGATTGGCACGGGGCTATCTCAACCGCCCGGATTTAACCGAGCAGGCATTTATTGCCGATCCTTTTTGTGAGGGAGCGCGTCTTTATAAAACCGGCGATCGGGTTTGTTACCGAGAAGATGGCAACCTCGAATTTTTGGGACGCATCGACAATCAGGTTAAAATACGCGGGTTTCGGATTGAAGTGGGGGAAATCGAAGTCGTATTGAGCCAACACCCGGATGTCCGAACCACCGTTGTCGTACCTCGGGATCTCGATGGCGATCTCCAATTAGTCGGGTACGTCGTCCCAGAACCCCACCGCACGCCCACTTCCCTACAACTGCGCCGATTTTTGGAAGCCCAACTCCCTAAATATGCTATTCCCTCGGCATTCGTGCTGTTGTCGGAATTACCTCTCAACGTCCACGGCAAAATCGATCGCAACGGCTTACCCCAACCGGAAAAAGAACGCCCGGAAACTTTTGTCCCGCCCAAAACGGGATTAGAAGTGACCGTTGCCGAGATTTTTGCGAGTGTTTTAAATGAAGATCGCATCGGTCTTTATGATGACTTTTTTGAGTTGGGAGGACATTCCTTACTGGCGATGAAACTGTTAGCACGATTGCACTCTGCTTGCGGCGTGGAACTCGCGTTGGTGGATTTATTCGAGTCCCCGACGGTGGCGGGATTGGCGGCGCGAGTCGGATCCCTTCAGGGGGTCTCGACCGCCCAATCGCCCCTCAATTTAGATGAGGAAGTGGTATTAGATCCCGCGATCGCCCCTCCCGATGGCTTGGCCTTTCAATGGATCGACGCACCCCAACAGGTATTTTTGAGCGGTGCAACTGGCTTTTTAGGAGCTTTTCTGTTAGTGGAACTGCTGCAAAATACGCCAGCAACGGTACATTGTCTGGTGCGGGGCGCGAATGAGGAAGTGGCTTGCCAACGGATTCAAGAGAATCTCGAATCCTATCAGTTATGGGAGGAACGTTTCCGCGATCGCTTGGTTGCCATTCCGGGAGATTTGTCCCAACCTCGCTTGGGCTTAACGCCCGATCGCTTTCAAGAATTGAGCGAGCGGATCGAGGTTATTTATCACAACGGTGCGTTCATTAATTCTCTTTATCCTTACAGTGCTTTTAAACCGAGTAATGTTTCGGGAACCGAGGAGGTTTTGCGGCTGGCGACCCAAACCAAACTGAAAGCCGTTCACTTTATCTCTTCCTTGTCGGTGGTACAATCTGCGGCTTACCTCCATCGCGAAGCCGTATTGGAAACTGACGGCGATCGCTGGCAGGGCTTATTTAACGGTTACGCTCAGAGTAAATGGGTGGCCGAGAAAATTTGTCTACTGGCGCGATCGCGGGGGATTCCGGTCTCTATCTATCGGCCGGGGGTGATTTCGGGACATAGCAAAACGGGAGAGTGCAATACGCGAGACTTCCTGCATACCTTACTCAAAGGATTTATCGAACTGAAAAGCGCCCCCGATCTTGAAGCATTTTGGGATTTTACCCCCGTCGATTATGTAGCTCGCGGGATCGTTCATCTATCCCAAAAGGTCGAAAATGTTGGCAAAGTTTTCCATGTGAACAACCCCCAACCCATTCCTTTGAGTCACTTAATTGAGGTAATCGTTGCTTTTGGCTATCCCATCGAGAAAATGACTTACGAATCATGGCGATCTCATCTCGCTGGTTTTGTCAAACAGTCCCGCTCGAATCAATGGGATTCCTTGCTCCCTATTTTCCCAGAGCAGTTTTCCCCAGAACAACTGCAACTCTTAAAACTCAAATTTGACAGCCAAAATACCCTCCAAGGACTTGCGAATACCGCGATTACCTGTCCGAAGGTAGACCGTCAATTACTGGGAGTTTATCTCTCTTATTTGCGCGATCGCGGCTTTTTAACTGCCTCCCTCGCCCAATAATTACACCGTTCATTCATCCTCTTATTCATTCGGAGAAATTCATCATGACTGCGGACAAAACCAAACAATTTGATGTCATTATTATCGGCTCTGGCTTAGCCGGAACCCTCTTAGCAACAGTTCTCGCCCGACATAATGTTAAAGTTGCCGTCATCGATAAAAACGTCCATCCTCGGTTTGCGATCGGCGAAGCCATGACTCCCGATACGGATCTGATGATGACCATTCTCAGCCATCAATATTCCGTCCCTGAAATCGATCATCTCAGTTCCTTTGAGAAAATTTGCGAACATATTTCTCCTTCTGCTTGCGGGTTAAAGCGATCCTTTAACTTTATGTATCATCGAAAAGGAGAGCAACAAATCTTAGCAGAGACGAATAAAACAGGCGTTGAGCCGAGCAGTCATTTATTTCGACAAAACATCGATCTTTATATGCTCAAGGTAGCGAGAAAATATGGTGTTGAAGTTTTTGAAAATACGACCATCTCAGATTTAGAGATCGACTCGGAAGGCGTTCGAGTCGATCTGAAAGGTGGAGAAGTCTTTACTGCTAACTACATCGTTGATGCTAGCGGTTACAATTCTCTCTTGAGCCGTAAATTAAATTTACGAGAAACGCCCACTCGTTTTAAGACCCAATCCCGGAGCATTTTTACTCATATGACGGGAGTAAAACATTACGACGATTGCCTTGCGAATGGGAAAGAGGGAGATGGATTGCTCTGGCATGAAGGAACGCTTCATCATATCTTTGATGGGGGTTGGATGTGGGTTATTCCCTTTAACAATCACGAAAAATCGGATAATCCTATTTGTAGTGTTGGCGTAAATTTTGATACTCGTAAATTTCCGAAAACTGAGGCATCTGCCGCAGACGAGTTCAAAGACTTTCTCGCGAAACATCCCGGTATTGCCGTTCAATTCGAGAATGCCAATCCGGTTCGTAACTGGATTTCAACGGGTCGCTTACAATATTCTTCTCATTCTTGTACGGGAGAGCGGTATTATCTTCTTCCTCATGCAACGGGATTTATCGATCCGCTCTACTCATTCGGTTTGGTGAATAGCTGCACCATTATTATTCCTTTAGCAGCAAGGCTCATGAAATCCTTATCAACTCAGGATTATTCTGTCGAACCTTTTCTAGAGTTGGAACAATTGCAGCAAAAACTGCTCGATTATAATGACGATCTCGTGAACTGTTCCTATATCTCTTTTGCCAGTTTCGATCTTTGGGATGCTTGGCGACGCATCTGGATCCTCGGCAGTTTCATGCGGCAAACCAAAGCAGGAGTGAGCAAGAAACTGAAAATTGCGGCTGGTAAAGCTGAAGAATTAGCTCAATTCAAAGATAATGACGATCTGGATAGTCTCACTCCAAGTTATGAGGGTTTGGGGGATGATTTCTTCCAAAAGGCAACCTATACTGTCGAACAAGTGGAAGCAGGATTGCTTTCTCCTGATGAAGCAGCAAAGCGTTTACTCTCTCTCATCAATTCAATTGATTTTCTACCCGAGAATTTCTATCAATTGGGAGATGTTTCCCGGAAACACATCGACATCGCGTCAGATTTTGCTCGCTCAGAACATTCTCGTTTTATGTCTTGGGTCAAAACCTCGTCAAAACCAGAAGTGAAAAAGTATTTTGACTATAGCGTGGAGGACTTATTAGCCGCGATCGAGCATACGGCTGCCATGAGCGCATAATATAGCACTGGGGAATAGGGAGTAAGGAATAGCAAGTTATATCAAATCCGGATAATTGCTCGCACTTAGGCTTGCCCATCAAAATCCTTCTCCCTCTACTTCCTCAAATATATTAGAGCTACTGAATTTTAGAGAAAAATGAAATATGGATTTCTCTTTTTCACTTTGAGTATTGTTCTCAGTCTCGGTATTGGACAATTTCCCGATCTACAATGGCTGTTAATTTGGTTGAGTTTGGATTTTCTTTGGGTCGGGGGTGCCTATCTGAGATTGGGCGCTCAAATGTTGGGAAAGCGATCGCGCGGTCAAATTGCGATCGCACCCCTCATTTTTTTAATGCCCTATTTCTTATTAACTTGGCTTGTTTGGCGAATGCAAACCGTTTTAAGTCGAGAAGATGCCTGTACGGAAATTATTCCAGGAGTCTGGCTGGGTCGTAGACTATCAGCAACAGAACTCCCCAATCATATCAATGTAATCGTCGATTTAACGGCTGAATTTTCAGAACCCGAAGAAATTAGAGCAGGAAGAGATTATATTTGCGTTCCTATTTTAGATGGTTTTATTCCTCGCGATCGCATTTTTGACAAGCTCATTCACAATCTTTCATCGCAGACAGGTAATATCTACATTCATTGCGCCCTCGGTCACGGACGTTCTGCAATGGTTATGGCCGCATTGCTACAAGCTAAAGGTCAAGTTACAACAGTCGAAGAAGCAGAAGACTTTATCTCGAAACTTCGACCCCATATTCGGTTAAATTATCCTCAAAAACAACTATTAAAACGATTTTTTCTCTCTTCAAGCTCATGCGCTCGTATTGAATGATAATTCCTATACTCAATCTTCTTCTAAAATTAAATTTGGTCCCGAATAGCCTTGGGAATTAGAAATTAAAGGACTTTCTGCACCATCAATTTGTACGCGAATTAAATAATTACCGGGATCGAGATTGCGGAGGCGAAAATGGAGTTCTCGGGTGTCTCGATCGCGTCGCTGCGATCGCAAAATCGTACTCGTCCCATCTTCAGTCCGATTGAGCAACAAAAAGACCCGTTGTTCCAAACTGACTAAAATATTAACATTAACAATCGCGGTTAAAAACTCTTCTTCCCCATCCTCAGATTCCTCTCGTTCTATTCTGGGTTCTCCTTCAACTTGAGGACAGAGAATAATCGGAAACGTATTGGAGATTCCCCGAGACGTTTTGGGGGGCAATATTTTGTTAGTATCTGGGTCTATTTTTTCAGGGACGATGGTACTATCGGCAACAATTTGCAAACTTTGTACTCCCGATCGCAACTGTTCGGTATCGGGAGAGAGTTGCAGGTGAATTTCTGTATCTTCCACGAGATCGGGCGTGAGAGAAATATTGCCAATTTGGACGGAGATGCGATCGCCGCGAAACTCTCGACCCTGAATCTTAATCTTACTATTGACAAAAATCGTCGGATTGTTTTTGTCAAAAGATTCGACCGTTTCAACGATAGGACGAGAAACGGCAATTCCAAATTGAGGAGTCCGCACGGGTAACGCCGCTTTACCTGCTCTCTCTCCTTGAATTAAAATCGCCGTCGCTTGATAGGCAAAAGATAAAGAATAGGGAATTTGAAAAAAGATCGACCAGATGCGCGAGAGTTCTTCCGCCGTCATCATTGCCGGGATAAACTTCACTAATTGTACTTGGTCGGCGAGGGTCGAATTGCGTAAAAAAGACCAACTGGATCCCGCTAAAGTGGAGCGGATCGCGTCCGGCGTAATGATGGGACGATCCACTAAAGCGCGTACCGTACTCCCTAACAATCTTTGGGGTTCTAGTTCTAATTCATTACCATAAAATGTGAGTAAATAGTGCAAATCTAGCCCCGCCTGTCCGTGTTTAATCAGATCTCCTTTAGGACGGCGCGTTCTGAGATCGGCATTGCGCCATGCCGGGTTGGGGGTTGCTTGATAGAGATAAATATTAATTCCTGCCTTGGGAGGACTGCCACCCGCGCGATCGGGTCTTGCCGTCGTTACCGTTGCACCGGGTAAATCTTCGCGAATTTCCTCGAGTAAAATTTTTTGTAGGACAGCGGTAACGGTTGCAATAGCGAGATGATTGCTCATGGGGTTGGACGGTTGAAAATAGCGGAAAGTAACAAAAAATTAAGTGAATTGCGCGGGCAACTTTTCGAGAGCTTGGGATATGATATAGCCTAGTAAGCAACTCAAACAGACATTGCTATTATGGCTCGTTTAGATTATTCCGCTCCCGGGGTTTATGTCGAGGAAATGAACCGAGGCAGTCGCCCCATTGAAGGAGTGAATATGAGCGTCGCGGGTTTTGTCGGTTTTACCGAAGACGTGCGCGGCGATGCTCGACTCTTTGAACCTAAACTAATTACAGATTGGAATCAATATGTGGAATCCTTCGGAAAGATTGGTTCCGATGGATTTACGGATTTTGGTGCCTATCTCCCTTTTGCCGTGCGGGGATGGTTCGAAAATGGCGGCGGACGGTGTTGGGTGGTGAGTATCGGCACTCAGTTACCCACCTCGGATAAACCCAAACCAGAGGCGATCCCTACCCAAGTGGTGACGGCGGGACGGCGTGCTTGTTTGGAGTTTAAATTTAAGACCGCTTCTGATTCATCCAAAAACGGAGCTTTGGCGAAAACGGGTAAGGGGACAGTAGCACCAACCCCTTCAAGCGAGATCTCGCGCGATCGCATTCAAGTCGTTGTCGAACCAGATACGCCCGATCCAACTAAAGGTGATGATGAAGACGGGCCCTTCGACACGGGAGAATATTTTCAGGTCACTCTCAAACAGAGAGGGGAAACGGTTGAGGGACCCTACCGCCATCTGTCGATGGATGAAAACACCCAAGAAGGGACGTATGTGGAAACTGCGTTGAAAGAATCGGAATTTATCGAGGCGATCGATATTTCCGGACGAGAAGGAAATGCTAGAGGTTCGGCATTATCCCGACGACCTGCCAATGGTTCTTGCGAAGTGGTTCCGCCTTTGGAAGTCTATCCCACTAAAAAACTTTTCCCCAAGATGTATGGGGATCAAAGGAGACGGACGGGAGTACAAGGACTCTTTGAAATTGATGAAATTTCCACCGTTGCCTGTCCGGATCTGATGCTGGCTTATCAAAGCGGAATGCTGAACCTCGAGCAGGTTCACGGCATTATGGAGGTCATGATTACCAACTGCGAACAGTCTACCTATCGCATGGTAGTTCTCGATCCTCCTCCTGTAAAAGCCAACGATCCCGACGGATTGCCTGTTTCCCCAGAACAAAGCAAGCCGGAAGATATCTCCTACTGGTTGCGCGATTGGGGTCGCCGTTCCATGTTTGCCGCCATCTACTACCCTTGGATTAAAGTGCCGAATCCTAGAGCCAATGGTGCGGGAATTTTTGTGCCGCCCTGCGGTCACATGATGGGAGTGTGGTGCAATACCGATGAAACTCGCGGCGTTCACAAAGCTCCTGCTAACGTTACTCCTCGAGGAGTCGTCAGTCTGGCTTACGATACCAACTTCCGGGAACAAGAATTATTGAACCCGATGGGAATCAATTGCCTGCGCAAATTCCCCGATCGCGGCATTCGCATTTGGGGCGCGAGAACCCTCGTAGAAAAAGATATGACAGAATGGCGTTATATCAGCGTGCGCCGTCTGATGAGTTATATCGAGCGATCGATTCAAGACGGTACCCAATGGGCGGTTTTTGAACCCAATGATGAAGATTTGTGGGCGAGAGTCACCCGCACGGTGAGCAATTTTCTCGAACGCATTTGGCGAGATGGGGCATTATTTGGATCTTCTCCCGAACAAGCCTTTTATGTTAAATGTAATGAGGAATTAAATCCCCCCGAAACGATGATTTTGGGTCGCTTATACGTCGAGGTTGGCGTTTGTCCGGTGCGTCCGGCGGAATTTATTATTTTCCGCATTAGTCAATGGTCCCCCAATGAGGATCGCTAGGTTAGTTTGGTTCAATTATTTTCCAAAGGAGTATAACGATGGCTGAGGCTGAATTACTGACAGGTTGTCGCTTTTATTTTGAAGCGGACGGGGTTTCTGAGAAGCAAATTCTCGAAGTTTCCGGGTTATCGGTAGAGTCTCCCCCGGCTGGAGATGGGGGCGTTTTTGGCTCTGGGAAAGGCGGCGCAAAAACCCGTCAAGCAACCCCAACTAGCGAAAAGTTTACCCACGTTTCTGTTAAATTAGTGGCAACGACGGATAAAGACTTGTACGAATGGTACAAAAATTGTAATACCAATGATGCGGGTGCTTCCAATTGGGCATCCAATCGGAAAGCGGCATCAGTGAGTGCTTACGATCAAGCCGGTTCGATGAAAGCGCGCTGGGAAATCGTCCAAGCATACCCTTGCAAGTACGAAGGTCCCACGTTTACGGCGGGTGATTCGAATATGGCGAATGAATCCCTCGAGTTAGTTCACGAAGGCATCAAACGAGTTCAATAGTCTCATTTGAATCGACCGAAAATCGTGCTTTTTTTCTGCTTCATTCTTATTTTTACCTACTTTGTTTCGCGCTTCTGGAATTGTTTGTTCTTGTTTGTTCTTGTTAAAAAATGTAGGTTGGGTTGAGACAACAAAACTCAACACCGTTAATTATTGTTGAGATTTTGCGATCGCAAAACCCAACCTACTTGCTATAGTTCGGATTCGCAAAAATAAATAATGTCTAATTTTACAGAAATCCTCATAGCCAGTCGCTTTTATCTAGAGTTAAAGCTGGATAATGGTGACGATACCGTTGATGCAACCTTTTTGGAATGTCAGGGATTCGAGCGCACTCAAGAAGTAATTAAGTACGCAGAAGTCACCCCAAAAAAATGGGGAAAATCTAAAAAGGGGCGCAATATTCATACTAAAGTCCCCGGTGTTGCCGATGCAGGAAATATAATCTTAAAGCGAGGGATGACCAATTCAACGACCTTGTGGAAATGGTTTGATGCCGTAGAACAAGGAAATTGGGCAAAACAAATGCGAGACGGATCTTTAGCGATTTACGATCAATCCGGAGAAGAAAAAGCTCGATTTGAGTTCCAAGGCGCTTGGCCGAGTCGCTATAAAGTGAGTGATGTCAGCGCCAGCAGCAGCGATATTGAAATCGAGGAGCTAGAATTAGCGGTGGAAACATTTAAGCGGATAAAATAGGGTAATTTATGCAGCTTGAATTTGAGTTTACGTTACCGACGGGCTATCTCGATCGCGAGGGCATTTTACATCGTAAAGGAGTCATGCGGCGATCGCGGGCCTTAGATGAAATCGAACCCCTCAAAGATCCCAAAGTCCAAGACAATCCCGCTTATTCAACCATCGTTATTTTAGCGCGAACGATCACCCAATTGGGCGCATTAGAGGAAATTACCCCAGAAATCATTGAAGCCCTGTTTGCAGACGATCTTAACTATTTACATCAGTTTTATCGCCAGATTAACGGCTTAGAGGATTAATGCTTTCCTTGCTCATTTTAGAATAGTTTCTCAGATATTATTGTGGCACTTCCCGATCTCGTCAATCCGATTCGACGTAAATTTAGAGAATTCAGCACCTTCGTACAAAACCCAGTACGAGTATTATCTCAGCGCGGGCGATTAGAAGTACAAAAAGCCTACGAAAATTTTGAGATTCCCAAAGCGAAATCGAAGTCAGAAAATGGACGAGGGACGGCGATCGCGGATATTCCCCCCGAGTTGGAAAGCGATGCGCCACAGGATGGAATTCAAGACACATTCCGAGGCGATCGTCAAGTCTTTTCTGCACCCGATCGCAATGGCAAAATCGAGAGCGATCGCGATTTTCCTTACAAGTTTGTTTCCTTTTATCAACCCACCGAAGCAGGTGGAATTCATAAAGGAACTCAGATAGAAAACGATCGACCGCTTTTTATCTTTGAGTATGATTGCGATCGCATCGATTTACCATCAGAAGAAGTTGAAGAGAAACTGAGAGAATTAGTTGAAAGTTTTAGTTTGAGTCCGTTGCAGAGAGATAAATTTCGGCTGATCGTTCCTAACAAAATTGCCAAGCGAGAGGACTCTGAAGAGATTATTTATGCGATCGCAGAACGACCGAGTAAAAGCTGGACTTTGAGAGAATATCTCGAGTATGTTGAAAATATCGATCGCAAAGGGGCAATTTCTACTTTACAAGTAGTTAGATTTCTCGATCTCATTTTACAAAGCCTTTGGTTTTTGCATCAAAATCCCTTACGTTTATCTCGAGAAACGACTCAACCGGGCTTAGCCCATGGTAACTTAACCTTGGATAATTTACTATGGGTTGCAAATGAAGAACAAGGTTCTGTAATTGGTCAAAATTTTTGGATTTACATCCTCAATTTACACGTATTTTCAGATCTGCGCTATTCATTACAAGAAAAGGCTGCTTCTCAGAGTGAAAAAGGACAAGATTTACGACGCTTGGGGGAACTGGGTTTTAATTTGTGGCTGGGAAAAACAGAAGCAGTTGAATCTTTAAGAAAAGAAAATAATCATTTATTTGATACACTTGGGGCAAAGAAAAGCAAAACGCTATATGAATTTCTACAAGATTTAGAGGGGGGAAATTTTAGTAGTGGAGATATTGCCAGAAATAAATTACTCTCCCTTAGAAAAGAGATCGAGGAAGAATATCGCGAAAGTTTAGAACGCGATCGCCCAATTTTATCTTTAGTGCCTCTCAAACGGAGAAAACGAAATTATTGGTGGATTGCGATCGCGATCGGTAGTGCCTGTTTTTTCTTAGCTTTCGTCGCGTTTCAGGCTTTGAGATCCCTTGGTATAAAACTTCCTAATGTTTTCAGTATTTCATCCGAGCAAATAGTAGAAATCCCTCGGGAAGCCAGAGAATGTTATATGACCAATATAGAAGAATTGGATAGTATCGTCAATCTCCCTCAACTCGGATTAATCGAACAAGGGAGTATTTGGGAGCGAATTGTAACGAAAAAGAGTTTAGTGGCTGCCAATAATACAAGTTTTGAAAAAATGTTGCAACAGCGATTAGGATTGCGTGAAGATCTGACCTTTATCCAAGCCAATAATAATGCAGATATTTTACAACGCTTGAGAAATACACGAGAAAGTTTTGCTTTAACGGGAGCAATGAATGCAGCAGAACTAGAAGAGAATGGATTGCAACAAACCATCGTTGCCTATGATGCCTTAGTCTTCTTCATTCCTTTCAACAATAGTTATCTGGTTCGGGAAAACTTTGCAAAAGAGGAGAGACAAGATCGAGGGAGAGAAGCAATTGAAAAACAAATCTATTTAGATGGAGAATTAATATTCGATCGCCTAAGCATCAACGCCCAAAATAATTTAAGTATCATTCAAGAAAATGAGAATAATTTATCCTTTAGTATTGATTATATTCCACCCGAACAAGATGCGAGAGATTTCTTAGTGGAAAGACTCAAGCCAAAACTAACAGTAGAGGGAGATATATTGCAAACGTGGATGGAGCGTCAATTGATAGAGCAAGCAGCAGATTTTAGTATCGCAAAACCACTCGGAGCTTTAAGCGGTAATCTGTTGCGATCGCTCTCCAGTTCTTCAATTTCTAATGTTTCTCTATCTTCCCAACAAAAAGAAAATTTACAGGGAATTAATCCGCCAACGAGTTATACAATCTTCGCAGAGATGTTTGCCAAATATAACAACAATCGCCAGAAAAGTTTGGGTTTTGGGTGGTTGAGTATGGTCATGGGTCAATGTACTGTTTATCCCCTTGCTTATAACGGAAAACAAGTCGTTCGCGATTATTATAATAGCGATCGCCAGCCCATTTCCCCCGAAACCGATCTGTGCAATGATAAAGGCAGTTATTGGGGAAGTGCGGATAATATTCAAGACTATGAGTTGAGTTATCCTCTCGCTGTCGTTTATCCAGAAAACTCTACAGCAGGGGAAAAATTCTCGGATATTCTGTTAACGATGGAGGGACAATTTTTATTGCGGGAAGCAGGATTAATTCCCAGACTCAAGCTCCCCAATACTCCAGCACAAGTTATAATTACAGAAGGAGGAAAATGTCAGATTTAACAAAACAAAAGATTGAGGAATTGAGCGATCTCGTCAAACAAGATCCGCTCTTATTACAAAAACTCACCGATCGTGTCTATCGGTTAATGCAATCAGAAGCAGAAAATCAGCGCGATCGTCAAGGAAATTCAAGGAGGTTAAAGTAATGGCTGAAAATGAACGTGCGGCGAATTTCGTCACAACCAATCGTTTCTATGTGGAAATAGAAAGGAATCTTGCGGCATCTTTTAGCGAATGTTCGGGTTTTTCTGCAAAAGTTAAATCGGAAAAGCATTTTGCGGGGGGTGCAAACAACCAACAGCGCGTTATTTTGGGTCAAGTCGAATATTCAGACGTGATCTTAAAGCGAGGAATTACTGACGATCTAGAGTTTTGGAACTGGGTTATTTCTGTCATGAAAAAGCCGACAAAACGACGTAATATTAATATTTTACTATTCAATCAAGCGGGAAAAGTAATGCAATGCTGGACGTTAATTGGTGCAATTCCCATCGAGTGGAAAACCCCCGAACTGAAAGCAGATGCGAATGATATTGCAATTGAAGAATTAACCCTTGCTTATGAAGGATTGCAAGTTTCGCGATCGCCAGGAGGAGGAGCGATAGAGGGGGTTACTCGGCATTCTTCGGGAGATTTTATAGAGTCTAAAATTAGGAATGAAATGCAATCTCTATCGAGGAGATCGTGATGCTCAAACCTCTCGGACAAAACTATCTTAAATCTTCTTTAGGTCAACCGATTCAGCGCAAACCATTGGGGCGATCGCTTGCCTCTTTAGGAACGCCTCAACTCCCTCCTATTCCTGATTTAAAAGAGAGGGAGAGAATGAGGGATTTTAGTTATCTTGCTCGGGGTGAATGGAATAGGGGAAGTGAAGAAAGTGCTTCAATTCCATCGATCCAAGCACGTCAAGATAATCTTATTTCTACTTCTCAAAGCAAGGAAGAAGATATTGTTGTCAATAATACTGACTCTGAAGATATCACTTCTGAAGTTCAGCGATCGCCTTTAAATTCTTCATCCCTTTCTACTCCTCGATCAATCAATGAAAATACTGTTTCCGATCGCAACAGTATTTCGGAAATGACAACACCGGAAGTACAGAGATCGCCGTTAGAACCTTCTTCTCCGTCCACAGATCGAACACCTTATGAAAATACTATTTCCAACACCGATACTATTGCAGAGAGAGAAACATCAGAGGTACAGCGATCGCTAGAAGACACACCACATTCAGAACTCCCCGGATATCAGGATGTTTATTCAGAGAACAACGTTCAATCTCGTCCTACGTTTTCCCTGAGTAAACTTGCCTCTAATACAATTGATAATACCTTACCCATTGCGAAAAAAGTCATTCAGCGAGTGAATGAAATCGCCTCTTCACAATCTTCTTCTGTCGCTTCCTCAGAGTCAGTTCAAGCACAAGCAGAATCTTCAGGAGTTAAAAATCCAGAAATACAGCAATCTCCCTCAGAAAATTCTCCTCGATCCACACCTCAAACAACGAAGGAAAATATTGTTTCCGAGCCTATCGATACCCCAAAAATTGCGACCCCAGAAATACAGCAATCTCCTTCTACCTCAACACCGCAAACAACGACAGTACATTTAATGTCCGATCGTCCCGATACTACAGAAATAGCAACTCCAGAAGTTCAGCGATCTTCCTTAGATAATTCTCAGCTATCCATACCTGAAGCACCAGAAGTAGACATTGTTTCTGACAGCACTAATATTACAGAGATAGACACTCCAGAAGTCCAGCGATCGCCAGAAGAAAAACCACTTTCAGAACTTCCCGGATATCAGGATACTTATTCAGAGAATAAACCTCAATCTCGTTCCAAATTTTCTCTGAGTAAACTTGCCTCCAATGCTGTTAAAAATACGTTTCCTATTGCTAGAAAAGTTATTCAGCGATTCGATCGGACATCTTCCCAAAAACCCTCTAATTCTGTTTCTCCAGAGGTAGTTCAACCTAAAGAAGAATCTGTAAAACCAGATAACTTGAAAGTCCAACGATCGCCTGCTTTATCCACGCCTCAAGTTCCTGATGAGAATCTGGTTTCCAATAGCAGCAAGATTACAGAAAATCCTACTCCAGAAGTGCAGCGATCGCCTATAGAATCAACTCCTCAAATTACGAATGAGAATCTTGTTTCTAATCCCAGAAATATTGCAGAAAACCCTACTTCAGAAGTGCAGCGATCGCCTTTAGAATCACCTTCTTTATCCACTCCTCAAATTACGAATGAGAATCTTGTTTCTAATCCCGGAAATATTGCAGAAACATCTACTTCGGAAATACAGCGATCGCCTTTAGAATCACCTTCTTTATCCACTCCTCAAATTACTGACGAGAATCTTGTTTCCAATAGCAGCAATATTGCAGAAAACCCTACTTCAGAAATACAGCGATCGCCTTCTCTATACACTCCTCAAGTCCCTGATGAGAATCTTGTTGACAATGGCAGTAATATTGTAGAAAACTCTACTTCAGAAATTCAGCGATTGCCTTCTGAGATTACTTCATCACCGCAATCCAATATGGCGATCGCCACCGAAGAAAGTCGCGTAACAACCTTATCCGAAGGACGAGGATTTTTACAACTCCAACCTCTCGGACAACCCCAACCCCTCGGAGGAAGTTCGGATTATAATCCCTCTTCGTTTGTTTCAACTTCATTGAAAGAGATTCTCAACTATTCTGGAGAAAATAGTGCTTCTCTCATTCAGAAAAAAGATAATCAAAAAAACACCGTACAAACTTCTGTTTCTGCTTCCGAAACCTTAGATTTTCCACAATCTTGGTCAAATGTTTCCGAATTAATCGGAGATTCTCCCAACACGATAGACGCGAAAAAAACAGAAGATTGGGGAGGATTTTCCGGACTGATGGGAGATACTAGCTTACTGCCAGAAAGTCCCCCAAATCCTGACAGCGAGGCGATCGTCCAAGCGAAAAGTGCTCCTGTTGAGGGAGAACTCATGATGCCGATCGCGTTTGAGGAAATCGCACCTGAAGAACCCCTCACACTTCCACCCACTCCCCAACAACCAGAACCCGAGCAGCCGATCGCAGATGAGGAGTTAGACTGGTTAGCACAACTGGTTTATCGTTTGGTGCGATCGCGCTTGAATATCGACAGAGAACGACAATATAATCAAATTGGAGGTGCTTCCTTTTGGCCGGATACTGTTTATTTTGCTCGTGCTGAGAATAACTCTCTCGCATCCAGTGAAATGCTCGCAATGCTAGAAGCCCTGAGTCCTTACAGTAGCGATCGCTTATCGATTTTAGCTCGTGAGGTTTACGTGCTTCTGCAAATGCGGATGGAATGCGATCGCGATCGGCACGGGATTTGTAATTAACTTTTTTGTTATTTTAGGAACAAATCAATGATGTATCAACAATTAGAAAAAGCAAAATTAATTAACCTTTCTTCTGGTAAGGATATCGAATTTATGTTTAATCCTAGCGAACTTAAATTTGATGTAGTAATGGAAACCGTAGAAAGTTCGGGAGCAAAAACGCAAAAAACAGGGCGATCGAAAGTTAATTATTCCCATCGCAAAGCCACAAAAGTCACAATAAGTAATGTTCTATTTGATACCTATGAAGAGGGAATAAATGTTGTTGATAAATATATAAGTTCTCTAGAAAAAGCGTTAGAATTTGTTCAGAATGGAGAAGAGCAACGTCCGCCAACTTATCGTTTTAACTGGGGAACTCAAACCTACTTGAGGTATTGTTTTGTTGAAAATCTAAGCTATACATTAACAATGTTTTTACCCAATGGTACACCAGTTCGAGCAAAAATTGATAGTCTAACTCTTAAAGAAACTGATGAACCTAAACCGAGTGGAGGAATGAAGGCAAAGCGTCCTAAAAAACCAAGTCGAGAAACCGATCAAAGTTTAGCATTTTGGAAAGAAAAATCTAAATTTGGACAGATTGTTAAAACTATCAGAAATGTTAAAGATGAAATTATGTAGAATACTGGCCAACCTAAAAATCTAAAACAATTGTTTTTATCCAACACAAACAATGATTGCTACCAATTCCTCTCTTTCAAATTCAAGCCAATCCAGTAGTGGTAATTATCAAGCGCTACCTAAGATTGAAATAGAAGGCAACGAAGCCCAGTCTAAATTATACGAGGATTTATTGCAAGTTTTGGTTGAGGAAAGCCTGCATTTTCCGGCAATGTTTACTTTAGTCATTCGCAACGACTATCAACCGGGAATGGGAGAAGATTCTGACGAACCTTGGCAACATGACTATTTAGAAATTGGGAAAAAAGTTAAAGTCAGCTTTTCGGCAAGTACGACAGCATCACAGGATTTTCAGGAAGAAAATGAAGGTCAGGTTATCGAAGGCGAGATTACAGCGATTGAAGCGCATTTTAGCGACCAAACACAAGCTCCTATTGTTGTGCGTGGTTATGATATTTCTCATCGCTTGCATCGGGGAAAATGGAATCGTTCTTTTCAGAATTTAACCGATAGCGATTTGGTGAAAAAGATTGCAGGAGAGGTGGGTATTTCTGTGGGGAAAGTCGATGAAAGTGGCGTTCCCCATGAGTATCTATTTCAGGAGAACCAAACGAATATGGAGTTTTTGCGATCGCGTGCTTCTCGGATCGGTTTTGAACTCTTTATCCAAGATGGAAAGTTGAATTTTCGCAAACCGACAAAGGATGAGATTTTAGATTTGGAATGGTTGCGAGATATTTCTAATTTTCGTGTCAGAACCACCAGTGCGGAACAGGTAAAATCGGTAGAGGTGCGGGGGTGGGACTATACCCAAAAACAAGCGATCGTCTCAACAGCAAATTCAGAAAAGGTAGTGACAGAAACGGAACAGGGGAAGGGGAGTGAGACAAGTGGAAAATTTCAGGGACTCCCCGCACCGACTTTATATGTGGTCGATCGCCCCGTAGAACAGCCGAAAGAAGCGGATTTAATGGCAGAGGCGTTATGTAATGAGATCGGAGGACAATTTGTTCTCGCAGATGCCCGAGGGGAAGGAAACCCGAAAATTCGACCGGGACGAGTGGTAAAATTACAGGGAATGGGCAAGTATAGCGGTCAGTATTACGTGACAGAGACGCGCCATGCTTTCCAAGAGCGGATTTATACGACAGAGTTTAGCGTGCGAGGTTTGCGAGGGGGAGATTTACTAACCCTATTGAATTCACCAGATCGCTTGCAGCCGGGGCAAACTTTTTTAGTGGGTATTGTGACAGATAATGAGGATCCGGAAGGGTTGGGACGAGTTAAGGTGAAGTTTCCGAGTTTAACAGAGGAGCATAGCAGTAATTGGGCGCGGGTAGTGAGTCCGGGAGCGGGAAAAAGCCGGGGTTTTGACTGTTTGCCGGAAATTGAGGATGAGGTTTTGGTGGGGTTTGAACACGGGGATATTCATCGGCCTTATGTATTGGGAGGGGTATGGAATGGTGAGGATATGCCGCCGGAAAAGGTGGAGGATAGTGTTACGGATGGGAAAGTACGCTTGCGGACGTTGAGAACCCGCAAGGGGCATTTATTACAGTTTGTTGAGGAAGATAAGAGCGGGACGCAGGCAGGTGTGAGAATTAAGACAGAGAAGGGGCATCAGGTGTATTTGAATGATAGTCAAGGGAAAATTGAGATTGTAACAAAAGGGGGTCACAAGTTGATTTTGGATGATAATGGTTCTAAGATGAGTATGAGTTCGACGGGGACGCTTTCGATTGAGGCAAAAGGTGCGATCGATCTGAAAACTCAGGGAGTTATTAGTTTGAGCGGGAGTAAGGTTGATTTAGGTTAAAAGAGAAACACATTACGCAGATCTAACTAATGTAAATTGTTTGACAATCGTATAATGTTAGTCTAAGTGGTTTGAATTCTAAGTGGTTTGAGGAAGAAACCAAATGTCCAAAGATCGATTGCAAACAAAGCCTGATTCAGGTTTTAGCCAACCACCAAAAAAAAAGCCTAAACAATTTGACTCTTCTCGTTCATCCAGTGAAAGTCAAGTAAGAAACTCCTTTGAAGACAAGGAAGTTAGTTCCCTAACTACTAATGATGAGGATTCAGAGCTAGATTTTAGCAAGATCCCGGTAGAGCCTCCAAATAAAGAATCTAATGAAACAAGCTCTGCTCAAGATTCTTCGAAACCGATTGATCAAAGCAAAGTTGAAGAATCTTCTATTAGTGGGATGGAGAATGATTCAGAGCTGGATTTTAGTAAAATTCCGGTAGAGCCTCCAAACAAAGAATCTAATGAAACAAGCTCTGCTCAAGATTCTTCCAAATCTATTTCAGATTCAAATCCGCGCGAAGCCAGAAATATTGCAAAATTTGCGGAGTATACTAAAGATCTGCGTCAAAATATGGAGGCTCCAGCAGCCCAAGATCCTAAATTAGCATCATTAGTTAGAAAGTTATACAGGCTTGGTGCTAAAGTAGGTAGTGGAAGTACAGCAGCAGCAATTAGAAAAGAACGAGAAACAGGTAAACCTGTGGGAGGAAGACTGCACGAGCAAAAAGGAAAAGAGTTTATTAAAGCCCTTCAAAAGTGGCTTGACAAAAATCCAGACGCATCTCCTCAAGATAGAAGAACAGCAGAGAATCTTATTCTAGATTTACAAGACGCACTAAAACATTAGGAGTCAAGACAATGCAAGCAGACTATATAGAGGAACATTCAGATATCACTGATTCCAATTTTCATTCTGATTGGTTAGAATCGGATGAATATAGAGGTGATGATATAGTGATTAGTAGAGAAGACTGTATGAAGCAGATTTTAGAGCAAATCCCTGACTTTCACTCTGCTTGGTCACAATATTGTGAATATTGGGGTGATGACTGTCCAGGCTTATGTAGCGATCTCACAGAGTTTTCTGATTTTGTAATAATGCTACTTCAGAATAATAAACATTCAGTTCTTTCTAAAATCTTCTTGATTATCGAGAACCTCATGCTGCGTGGAGATGAAGAAGTAAAAGACGCAGTTGCTACGTGTTTCTTAGAGAATTTACTTAATGAAACATCATTTGGAACAATTAATGTTAATGAGTTTGTTCATTTTTTGGGAGAAGAATCTTATCGGTATTGTAAAGAATGGGATGATTTTACAGGGGTGAGCACTTAAAGTGTATTAGAAAAATACTCAAGATTTAACTTTAGACGGACTCATCGCTTGAGTTGAATTAGAAATCTATAATAGTTCTTTAACCACTTATTGTTTGGAAAAAACTCCTTATATTCGAGAAGAGCAAACGATCGCAAATCTCCAAACCTAAGATCGCTTTCCCGAATTCTCCTATTTCGAGAGCGATCGCTCATTTTCGGTGAGGTGCGATCGCATTTAGGTAAAATGGGACAAGAGCAAAACTGGCAATGGATAAGCACAATATTTTTCAAATAATCTGAAGGCACGATTAGATTGCCTGAGAGAAGCGATCGCACTCGGTTGCGATATCAATATTCATGATTCAACCGAACCTTTTAGCACTCCTTTGCTAGATGCGATCGAAGAATTCGATAATGAGGGACCGATAGAATTAGTCTAGATATTAATTGAAGCTGGAGCAGATGTAAATACTTGGGATTTAGATCGGGATTGCAATCCTTTAGTATTAGCAATGTGGGAAGAACATGGCAATATTACTCGTTTATTGCTGGAAGCAGGCGCAGATCCGAATGTAGAAGATAAGGAAGGAACTGGAAGCAGGTCAATTTTGTAAGAACATTTGAATTAAATATCTTGTAGTCAAGCTCAAAGCCTTATCAGGTAAGGCTCAGATGGGTGCTCTGCCTGACTTAGTACAAATAGTCTGCGAGTTTGACCTGCTCCCCTACCTCTATCCGCGATAATCCCCACATGTCTTTGCAATAACTCAATCATAAATGCTATCCAATTGTTCCGGAATACCAAAGTTCTGCTAATTGATATTGTGGCATCTCAATACTTAGTTTTCCAGTTTCCGGATCGGTCAAAGTTTCGCCTTCTACAGCACCAATTCCGATCAATGTATCGAGAGATTGACCTAAATTTCGGACATCACTTTGAAATCCCTTTTTCTTCAGTCGAGTAGTATAAATACAGTCCAAATGCTTATGGAATTCTCGCAATACTGAAGGGCTATGAGTTGTTAAAATAAATTGAGGCGTATGGGAGCGATCCTCCAATGCTGTTGCTTGCCAAATCCAATTCATGATTTCTTTAATATTACCAGGATTAATACCATTTTCAATTTCTTCAATGAGAATCAAAGCAGGTGGATTATACAGTGAAACCAGTAACGCAATAGTAGCAGCTTTAATAAAACCATCAGAAACTGAATTGGATGTAAATTCTTCAACAAGACGATCTATGCTGGAACGATCTAGATCGAATTCCCAGATTAAACATTTATGATATATATCAAAACGAACTCCTTGAAATGAAGGACTGAAACGATGCATTAACGAAACAAATCTAGAAAATACTCTGACTGTTCCTGCATCATTTTTAATAGATAAGATTAATCTTTCTAAATTTTTCCCTTCATAACCTCAAGCATCAGGAATATTTAGTACAGATATAAAATTTTGATGATATTCTAAATCTTTTAGAGTTAGATTGTCATTCAAAAAACTTGGCTGAAAATGATAACTAAATACATTAGAAAAATCTCGAAAAAAATATTTGTGAACTATTTTGAATCGATCTGCAAGGTTAGTTTGGTTTAGCTTTTTTTGTAGTCCTAAAAATTGAGTTTCTTCCTCAAATCCATTTTTCAGTTCCTGCTCATTTCCAGAAATGTTTATACTTATTTGTTCACGACATCCTACATTACCGTCCAAATTATTGCTAGTATATAACTTCAATTTATAAATAACTTCTGATTGAATTTTTGACCAAACTACCTCAATTGACATTATTTCGGTTTTATTCGCCAAACGATGCTTGTGAGGAAAATAATCACCCGATTGAACTGTAGGATTTGATTCCCTTAGAGGATTACCTCGCCGGACTAAGTTGGCAAAGTGCTGAATTCCCGATAAAAGATTCGTTTTACCCGAACTATTATTACCGATCAACAGCGTTACATCACTCAGTTCAATCGTTGTTAATTTGTGAGTTTTATAATTTTTGAGAGTAAATTTTTTGAACATGAGCGTTTTATCTTTCTATTGAAGATTCTCGCGATCGCTTTTCAATCCCATTATATTTTAAAAGCAGAATAGAGCTTGACTAATTCCCAAGAATCCCCATAACCGTTGCTTTCACCGATTCCGATAAAGCATCAAAATCATAGCCTCCTTCCAATCCATAAACCACTCGGCGAGTCACCTGCAAACTATACTCGGTAAATAGGCGAAAATCCTCGGGTTCGAGACAAATTCCCGCAAGGGGATCGACTCGCGTCGCATCGTATCCCGCACTGACAATGAGGAGATCCGGCGCAAAATTCTTTAAAAATGGCACAATTTTCTCGGTAAACGCGGGTTGATATTCACTCAACGTACTTTCGGGAGGCATGGGAACATTGAGAACGTTATCGTGTAATCCCCGTTCTCCACAACTTCCCGTCCCTGGATAACAGGGAGATTGATGTAGGGAACAATAAGCGAGTTGGGGATGATTCTCGATAATGTGCTGCGTCCCATTACCGTGATGGACATCCCAATCGAGAATCGCAACTCGTTCGATGTTAGGCTGTTCGAGAGCATAATACGCCGCGATCGCCGCATTGGAAAACAAGCAAAATCCCATCGCGCGATCGCGTTCGGCATGGTGTCCGGGAGGACGCGCTAAAATCAAAGCTGGATTATCTGTCTCTAAAACGCGATCGACTCCATCTAACCATGCACTTACTGCCAGTAACGCAACTTCATAACTTTGAGCAGAAACTGGCGTATCCATATCTAAACCTGTCTCATCCTCTGCTGCCAATCTAACGCGATCGATGTGGCTGCGGGGATGTACTTTCAATAACCACTGCATCACCTCTCGCTTTTCGATGGGGGTCGGTTCTTGCCATTGTAAGCGTTCGCGAAGCGTGGCGTTAGCCATATCGCGCCACGATGACTCGCGTAACGTCTTAACAATTGCCGTTAAGCGTTGGGGACATTCGGGGTGAAAGCGTCCGGTTTCATGGTCGAGAAAGCGATCGGAATAAATAACGGGTAATTGCATTCGTTATCAGTTATTTGTTATTGGTTATTTGTTAATCAATTGCATTTTTCTTTTCTCTCCATTTTACTGGCGATCGCCTTCCCCAAATAAACTTTAACAACTCAGCCAAGAATCCCCTCAATTGTTGCTTTCACCGATTCGGCAAGGGCTTCTAAATTGTAGCCCCCTTCCAACCCATAAATAACGCGGTGGGTAATTTTTAGGGTATATTCCGTGAGGAGGCGATAATCGGCAGGTTCGAGGCAAATTTCTGCGAGGGAATCGGCTCTATTAGCATCATATCCCGCACTGACGATGAGAAGATCGGGGGCAAAATTAGACAAAAACGGAAGCACTTTTTCTTCAAATTCAAGACGATATTCAATCAAGGTACTGTCCGCAGACATGGGAATATTGAGAACATTATTATATTTTCCTCTCTCTTCTGCTTTTCCCGTCCCAGGATAACCGGGAAACTGATGCAGGGAACAAAAAGCAATTTGAGGATATCTTTCGACAATCTGCTGCGTGCCATTACCGTGATGGACATCCCAATCGAGAATAGCAACCCGTTCGATGCTAGACTGTTTGAGAGCGCCGCGATCGCCGCGATCGCCGCATTACAAAATACGCAGAACCCCATGCCGCGATCGCGTTCCGCATGGTGTCCTGCCGGACGGGACAAAACAAACACCGGCTGGTTCGTTGCTAAAGCGAGATCCGCGCCATCCAACCAAGCACTCACTGCTAAAGATGCTCTTTGATAATTTTTGCGTGCCAGTTTAACGCGCTTAATATACTTTGGCAAATGCGCCTCGCGCAACCATCGCTCAATGCTATCTCCTTCTCTCTCTTTTGGTTCATACCAATGCAAGTGTTCGTACCAATCTGCCTTTTTTAAGGCTTCGACAATTGCTAGCAAACGCCGAGGACGTTCTGGATGAGAGGCATTAAGATCGCCATAGAGAAAGCGATCGGAATAAATAATAGGGAATTGCATGGGTTAAAAGACAGACATATTTAATTATATTAATCTTAGTACACTCGCATCTGAAAACTCGATCTCCGGGCTACATTATCTTATTTCTCAGAATTTTCCCCACAGAACTTTTAGGAATTTCTGACCTGAATTCCACGATCTTAGAAATTTTAAATTCTGCTAAGCAATCCTGACAGTATTCTAAAATATATCGTTCCTGACATTTTCTGCAAGGAACGATGATTGCTTTTACTAATTGTCCTGCATGGGGACTTTCAACGCCGGCAACGATCGCCTCACTCACTTTCGGATGCCCGACTAAAACAGCTTCGATTTCAAAGGGATTAACTTTATATCCTCCCGTATCAATTAGGAGCTTCTTGCGACCCGTAATATAGAGATAAGGAACGGCCAGTAAAATTGTAATTTTTTCTTGTGCGATCGCTGCCAATACCTTCGCTTGCCTAAAAATAAAGGGTTGCTCTACAATCTTACCATTTCACAAGCAGGGCTCTAAAATAACCAGAGTGGCTCCCGAATGAGTCGCAGCTAACAGGCATTGCCCAAATCCATAAGCGTGATAAAAAGGGACTATAGCAAACCTAAATGAATTGTAAACGAGTGGAACAGGCTTCCAGCCTGTTTCTAATTTTCTCAAACACTGGCAGGATGCCAGTTCCACATTTGAATATGAAGATTTTGTTAGGCATTGATTTGTTTACAACTCAAATGGACTTACTATATCAGAAACCATTACGATCGCATTCCCAAAATATCCAGCCTATCAAAAAGAAAAATAAAAGAGGGGAAAATATTTTTAGAAAATACTTTCCCCTCCCTTAACTTAAACCAGAAACTTAGAAGCGGCTGGTGTTAGGCTTGTAGACGATGAAGCTGAAGGTTTGGCACTGACGGATGTTGTCAAAACCAGCGATGCGGATGTAGCAGTTAGAATACTCTTGACGGCATTCGCGAACTTCATTGAGAACTTCTTGAGCGCTCATTGCATCGAACAAAGGCAACTTCCACATCGTCCAGTGGTGGTCTCCGGGGGAAGGATTCTCTTCAAATTCGATCGCGGGAATGCTGCCTTGAGAGATCATGTAATCGATCTGACGGGCAATTTGCTGATCTGTCAAAGGAGGAAGATAAGACAGAGTTTCGTAACGCTTCTCTTTGGGTAAAGTTTTCATGTCGGTTTATGAATGTGAAATGGATGAAAGTACACGATCGCAACCGAACTCCGACTGATCTGCAAGTTATTCTTCTCGCGCTTCAGAGTCAGATTGCTCTCGATAAAGATCGGCAGGGGAATGATCTAAGGAATTTTCTTGGGGAATCTCTTCTGAAGCGATCGCGGGGACATCCTGAATTTGGGTCAAACGCTCGAGCACGGCACGACGGCGATCGCCATTGGCTTGCTGAATATTGGTTGTTACCATCTCGGGTAAAAACTCCAGCACCGTTTCGGCAATCTCTTCGCGCACGGTGAGAATTCTCAAAACCAAATCCTTGCGCTCTAACATTAGCCCTTCTAAATAGGCCTCTCCATCCTGCATTTTGCCGGCGGAGTAATGGCTTAACCAGACGGCTTGCGAAGGATTCGTTTCTCTCAACTGGTCGGAAATCGTCCGCACGGCTTGATAAGTCAAATAACTTTGCAAGGTGCGAGCCGTTTCTCGAGCGATATTTTTTGCATTCATGGCACTTACCTGTCCGAACCCTTTGATTGTAAACAAAGGTAAAAGAGAAAACCGTAAAGTTTTTCGCTTTTTCTTTTTTCCTTAAGGGTTTGGAGGGTCGCGATCGCAGAGGAGCGAGAGTGCTGTAAGCACTCTCATTTCCCAAAAGTCAAGCCTTAGAGGGTATCCATGGCCTCGAATTCGAACTTGATTTCTTTCCAAAGTTCGCAAGCAGCCGCCAATTCAGGAGACCAGCGAGCGGCTTCGCGGATAACTTCGTTACCTTCGCGAGCCAAGCTGCGACCTTCGTTACGAGCTTGAACGCAGGCTTCAAGGGCAACGCGGTTAGCAGTTGCACCGGGAGCATTACCCCAAGGGTGTCCCAAAGTACCGCCACCGAACTGCAAGCAGGAGTCGTCGCCGAAGATTTCCACCAAAGCAGGCATGTGCCAAACGTGGATACCACCGGAAGCAACGGGCATAACGCCACCCATAGAAGCGTAGTCTTGGGTGAAGAAAATACCGCGAGAGCGATCTTCTTCAACATAGTCTTCGCGCATTAAGTCAACGAAGCCCATGGTGATACCGCGTTCGCCTTCTAATTTACCGACAACAGTACCGGAGTGGAGGTGATCCCCACCGGAGAGGCGGAGGCACTTGGCCAAAACGCGGAAGTGGATGCCGTGGTTGCGCTGACGGTCGATAACTGCGTGCATGGCACGGTGAATGTGCAGTAACAAGCCGTTATCGCGGCAGTATTTCGCCAAAGTGGTGTTGGCAGTGAAACCACCGGTGATGAAGTCGTGCATGATGATCGGAGTGCCGATTTCTTTCGCGAATTCAGCACGCTTCAGCATTTCTTCGCAGGTTGCAGCCGTAACGTTGAGGTAGTGACCTTTAATTTCGTTGGTTTCTGCTTGAGATTTTTCGATCGCCTCTTGAACGAAGAGGAAGCGATCGCGCCAGCGCATGAAGGGCTGAGAGTTAATGTTTTCGTCGTCTTTGGTGAAGTCCAAACCACCGCGCAAGCATTCGTAAACCGCGCGTCCGTAGTTCTTCGCCGATAAACCGAGCTTGGGCTTAATCGTACAACCCAACAGGGGACGACCATATTTGTTCAATTTGTCGCGCTCGACGGTGATGCCGTGGGGAGGACCTTGGAAGGTTTTAATTAGGGCAACCGGGAAGCGGATATCTTCGAGACGGAGGGCGCGCAATGCCTTAAACCCGAAAACGTTTCCGACCAAAGAGGTTAAAACGTTGGTGACGGAGCCTTCTTCAAACAGATCCAAAGGATAAGCGACGAAACAGAAATACTGATTGTCTTCTCCGGGAACTGCTTCGACTTCGTAGCAACGACCTTTGTAGCGATCCAAGTCGGTTAAGTTGTCCGTCCATACTGTCGTCCAGGTTCCGGTGGAGGATTCAGCCGCTACAGCAGCACCCGCTTCTTCTGGAGGAACGCCCGGTTGGGGGGTCATGCGGAAGCAAGCGAGTAGGTCGGTATCTTTGGGGGTGTAATCGGGGGTGTAGTAGGTCAGGCGATAATCTTTTACACCTGCCTCAAATTTAGGCTTTGCTTGTACCATGTTCTCAATTCCTCCTTTATTTATACAGAGGCTCGCGTATTAATTCGGATTAATGTTGGGCAATGAAAAACCGAGCAGGGCGATCGGGATAATTTTCCTCATGATTCTTCCTAACGAACTTCTAGAGCAATGCAATTGCATCTATCGCCATTTAATGCCAGTTCGCTTAGGAAGTTGAACTCGGAACAAGACTTGACCAGACTTGATAAATATCTTTTCTCGATCCCTCGCTCTAAAGCAAAAGTTTCGGTTAAATCCCGAGCGGTTTTTCATTTGCATCTGTTATGATTCAGCTTACCATGAAGGGCGATCGTTTTTTGCAAAAGAATTTTGTTATTTTAATTGTTCTTTCTTGTCGAAATCATAAAGAAAATTAATATTTTATTAAAATTAGTTAAAAAATATTAAGCGAGGGCAAAAAGAAAAGTTTTCTTCTTGCCCTCAAA
>JBCCVR010000011.1:0-67354 GCA_039194995.1 Cyanobacteria bacterium P01_E01_bin.42
TCGAACACTGGAATTGATGTGTTTCCATACGTTTCACTCGCAAAGGAGTGTTGAAAGCCAATCGATTAATATCATGGGCGATCTGATGCGATGTTTCCATACGTTTCACTCGCAAAGGAGTGTTGAAAGCTAAGGATACTGAATGCCAAGCGATCGCACTGGTATTGTTTCCATACGTTTCACTCGCAAAGGAGTGTTGAAAGACCGCCAGCCACGATCGCCATCAAACAAGGCTTTCAGAAGCAAATTTGGCGAACCTTCTAATTATTGTTCCAGATCTCCCCAAATTTGACAAGACTTTTTTCCGAACGAATCGCCCTATCCTTTATTTTTCAAGTCTTTCAGCGTTTTGGCAGACCCCCCGGGAAAATCGACCCCGCTTCGGTTTGCCAAAAATCCCCGATCGAATCAAGTCAAAATCACTTTGATTTATTTTTGAATTTATCTAAAGCTGTTTCTTCGCCAATTCTCCGAGGGTTTGCATGGCACGATCCACCATCGGAGACCAAACAATTGCCGTATTTAAACGAAAACAATTTTGATAGTAAGTGCCGGAAACCGAGAACATAACACCGGGAGCAATACTAATTTGTTGTGCAAGCGCCTCGTGATAGAGTTGTAAAGAATCGAAACCCGCAGGCATTTCCAACCAGAGAACGTGACCGCCCTTGGGTTGTGTAACCCGGGTTTCTGAGGGAAAATAATCGCAAATTGCTTGTAGCATTCGGCTCATTTGAGTTTGATAAGCGTGACGCAATTGACGCAGGTGGCGATCGCACCCCCCATTCGCGAAAAATTCCGCAACCGCTAGTTGAGGCGGAACGGCGGTACTCTGATTGATAACCGACTTACTGTGAGCAATGCGATCGCCGTAAGATCCCCCCGCACACCAACCGATCCGCAACGCGGGAGAGATAATTTTACTGACCGAAGAGCAATAGAGAACGCGATTTTCTGTATCGAAGGCTTTGATCGCTTTGGGACGAGTCCCGCTAAAATAAATCTCCCCATAGACATCATCTTCAACTAGAGGGGTTTTGTATTTGTTTAAAAGTTCCACGAGGCGTTTTTTCTTAGCATCATCCATGCAACTGCCAATGGGATTATTAAAGTTAGCAATAATCAAGCAGGCTTGAACTTGTTTTTTTTGTAAGGCTTCTTCGAGGTGAGTCAAGCTGATACCCTCGCGAGGATGGGTGGGCAAAGCCAAAGCGTTGAGTTGCAACATTTTCAGGGCTTCGAGGATGCCAAAATAGGTCGGCGATTCGATCGCAATCGTATCCCCGGGTTGGGCGATCGCTTGCAGGGCCAGAAAAATCGCTTCCATTGCCCCATTTGTAATAACCATGCGATCGGGGGACACAGAACAACCCGCATCGAGCATTCGTTTGGCGAGTTCCGATCGCAAGGAAGGACAGCCGAGAGAAGTCCCGTAAGCATGGGCGACATGAGGATTTTCTCGCAGGACTTTCCCCATTAGGCGATTGATTTTAGCGAGGGGTAAATATTCAAGGGCGGGAGTCGCCGCACCGAACTGGATGGTATCGGGATCTTTTAAGCGATCCATGACTTGATAAGCCAGAGAAGTATCGATGGTACTTGCTTCTTGAGGGGGTGCGGTTTCTGCGGGTTCTCTGGGGCGATCGAGGGCGGTTTGCTTGACATAATAACCGGATTGGGGGCGGGCAACGATCGAGCCGCGATCTTCAAGGAGTCGATACGCTTCGAGAACTGTGGAGGTACTCACGGAGAGTTGTTCTCGCAATTTGCGGATCGAGGGGAGGCGATCGCCAGGCGTGAGAGTCCCATCTGCAATCGATTCTTGCAGGCGATCGGCGACTTGTTCGTACAACGTTTGGTCTGAGGAGACCGCGATCGGCGTGATTTTCATGGCAAGGGATACAGTTTGAGATTTTTTTAACCAGAACAGTTGCAAAAAACACAACTGTATACGAAACAATTTAACGCAATTGTCTCTGTACGGATCGCAATGAGTTGAAGAAAATACAGATATTGAAGCCATTGCGAGGTGTCTCCCATGAGAAATTACGATCTTTACGCCAGACTGGAACTGATTCCCAGCGATCGCCGCTTAAATGCGAGTTCCTTAAAAACAAAATTGGCAAATTTAGGGAAATCTTTGGTTAACTTTTTGGCAGGTTCGACACAACCCCGCATCACAGAGGATCGCGATCGCCAAGGCAATCTCTATTTTCGGGTTTACGATCCTTGCGATCGTTCGCGTATGATGTTTGATTCTGAAGAAGAACTGCGGGTATGGCTGGAGCAAAGATATTATCAGTAGTCTCGATTGCCAGAATGAAGCAACTCGGGCGATCTCTATTGACTTGTCTCAGAGAAGCGATCGCCACTGTCTATTTATTCTGGCTGTTGGTCTCCAAATAAATGCTCGATAATTCGCAAACTCTCTGTTCTCAAGCCACGAATTTCAGTTTCTATCGCTTCCAAGCGTCCCACAATAGTCTCAATTCGTCCAACGACAATTTCAAAATTTCGCTGACTGGTTTCGTGATTTGCTTGATGAATTTCAACAATCTGCACTAAGCTCGCGACCGTATTATTTAATTGTTGATGTTTCTGGGCTAGATCGCCAACAGTCGTCTGCAATTGTTGATGGGATTGGGCCAAATTCCCAACGACAGCCGTTAACTGTTCTAAATTTGCCTCAATCCGATCTAAGCGATCGCCGTCTGATGAGTTTGCCATTTTTGCTCGTTCTGATTGCTCTGACGTTTCAATTTTAACTCGCGATCGCCCTTGACCGTTTGCGGAGTACGTGTTAAGGAGTCGAGAGAGGCGATCGCCCTCCTCAATGGCAAGATTGCCCGACTATAATAATGCTATTATGCTCTCGGCGATCGGCTGAATTCGCGAAATACCGACTTTTCACGCCGTCCCCATTGCCTGTTCCCTCTCCCTCATTGATAATTGATAATTGATAATTGATAATTGCTCAATGAGTCAATCCGCAAGCGTCAAACCCGAACCCAATCCGTCACCGCGTCCAAAACCCCTGATTTTGGACAACTTACCCAATTTACCCGGTGTAGCCGAATGTTCCCCCCGGGTGCAACAAAAAATTGACCTCGTTTTACTGGCTCTCGAAGCCCTAGAATTGGGGGGTTCGGAACAAATGCTGGCCACCGCTCGAGAATTGGAATTGCAGGGAATCATCGAAAATCGCGTAGCATTATGGCGATTGCGCTGTTCCAACCCCTGGCGGCGATCGCACGTCCGGGATGCCCTCTCCTTGGATCAAGCCAAAGCCCTCGCCATTATTGCCAGTATGCGAGCGCGAAAATTAACAGTCTCGATCCGCCAACTCCTCGTTGCACGACAGCAAATCCAACAAAAGGGCTTGCCCCTCGAACAGCATTTTCGCCTTTCGGAATACCTCGAACGCTTCAGAGCGCATTTTCGCAGTCGCATGAATGGCAAACGGGCAAAAGTAGCTTTTTATTTAGCCAGCAACGATCGCTTGAATGATCTAGCCATGTCATTATTAAGTCAATTGCTATTTTGCACCGGAACCGCCGGAATGCAACGGTTTTGGGTGAGTTTGTTTGATGGAGAGGTATTATGACAATTAAACGCCAGTATAATTTACCCAATTGCCGCCTCGTTCTCGAGGGTGTGGATGATGACAGTGCCGAAGGCAAGCGCCCCGATCGCCGACCGTTACTGTCGATTTTGCTGCAAGCGGAATGTCATATTACGGGACAAGAACAGATTCTCTCGGGAGGAAAGGAGTTTCTCGAAAGTTTGGTCAAAGCCGTCAGTGCCTACGCCCAAGAATTCTTAAGCGGCATTCGCCATCCCCTCGAATTGGAATCTCGCGATGCTAAGGTGCGTTTACTCAAAGGCGATCGCCCCGATCTCCATCACCTCCTCTGGCGGCAAGATAACGCCGACTCCGAGAGCAAACCCCTCAATTTCGATCTCAACACCGTACAACTGTTCGATTTGGTGGAAGCCGTCGATCAATTATTTGCCGACGGTCGCACCCTACCGGATTTATCCTTGCACTTAACCCCCGTCAGCCGCCGCCATCGCAAAGCCGACGTACCTTTAGCTAGGAAAGCCACACCGATGGTTACGGGAGTGGGAAGTTTGGCGATCGCCGCCGCGTTGCTGTTTATGGTGCCGATCCCCGAGGTCAAAGATCCCGAAGTTCCCAGAGAGGAAAATACCAGCGAAAACGCCACTTCAGAGGAAGAACAAACCCCCGAAGTCACCGCACCGCCTATCTCGCCGGAAGATTTGCAGGCATTATTGGCAGAAGCTCCAGAAATCACCGACCCCACGGAAATGAACTTTTTGCAACGCCACCTCCGCCGCGAAATCGAAAATGCCTGGGACGATCGCGAAACCGTCGAACGAGATCTCACTTATAATCTCGTCGCAACGTTAGACGGCTCCATCATCGACTACGAACCCGTGGGAGAGATTAGCGACACGGAAACGGATGCGACTCCCCTGCCAGAGTTGCGCTTTTTACCCGCAGAAGATGACATCGCCCAACGAGAAGCGATCGCCAGATTTGAATTGGTCTTTACCCGCAACGGAACTACCACCATCAGCCCCCTCGCCGGACGCAGGGGCGGAGGCACCCTAGGGGAACGCATTACCGATGGGGCAACCTTAGAACGCCTGCAAGAGGAAGTTCGGGAAAAATTGCAGGAGTCGTGGACGGAAGAAACGGCGGCTGATGTCGAACTTCCTTTCCGTATTGGGGTGACAGAGACGGGAGCCATTGCCGATTACGAATATTTAGATGGCAATGCCTACATCCTGCAAAAAGAAACCCCCTTACCCGAATTACTCGATCTTGAAGCGGCAGGCATTGGCGAAGAAAGCGGCACCGTTGTCCCCCAAGAACCCCTGGCTCAATTCCGCGTCGTCTTCCTTCCGGGAGGGGCGATCCAAATCGGCGCTTGGTAATGTTTGGGAATGAATGTTATTTCTGCCAATCGTTTTCTGCTCGTAATGTTGTTATTGGTGCTGACTGCGCAGATAATAGCAGCACCCTTTGGAGAAGCAGGACAGTGTTTGGCAACTTTCAGCGCAATTGTTTTTTTGGGGGCGCTCTTTCCCGATACTGTCGGAAATTTTTTGCAGGATTCTCGTTTTAAAACACCTCCTCGCCTTAAAACCGCGATCGCGTTTACCGCATTAGATTTAACGGTAACATTTGGCTTAGTTTACTTTTGGGTGACGATCGCTGCCTTATATTTTCCTGCCTATTTGGAGCAATTAGAAGCAGGGAATTTGGACGTGCAAGCCGGAACGATCGACCAACTCTTTCTGTTTATTACTGGGGCAATTTTCGTCCCTTTTTACGAAGAATTTGTCTTTCGCGGCGTAGTTTTGCGTGCCTACGAACGAGCGCGATCGCCAATTTATGCGGCATTATTAACCTCAGTTCTTTTTGCGCTGGTTCACGGCACTTTAATTCAACTTTTAGCCTTTATTCCGGGATCGTTTTTGATGGCGCGAGTCGTGCAAAATCGGGGAAGCTGGTGGTTGGTGGTCATCCCTCATGCTATCTATAATGGGCTAATTTTTGGGCTTTTTCCTTTTCTACCACCAGAGACAGAAGAAGAACCCCAACTCATGGGCGGTTTTATCGCGCTGCTTATTGCCAGTATTGCCTTTGCGATCGCGGCACGTTGGTTAAATATCTTCGCCAGACAAGAACCCAAAGCAACTTTTCCGAGAAATGAACAAATTTGGACTCCTGCGTTAATTAGCGTTGTTTGGTTTGGACTGAGTGTAATTATACTTACCACTTTTTTCACGATCGATCCCGAATCTATTTCTAGATGGGGGCATTTTTTAGCGGCTCATCTTTAAACTCAGACAATAGTACTATCTGTGCGTTAGAGCAATTTTACTTACCATATTATGTAGAAATTTGCAAGATCGGTTAAGGATCCGCAAGAACTGCGAGAGAGTTCCGCAAGCCGATCTTGTGAAAACTCATTTCAATTTGCGATTCTATAAATATAAGCAATGAATGAGTTTTTCATTGCATCGCTTATTTTAACACTCTTATAACCCTTAATATCACCATCTTTTCTCCTCGAATTAATTTGATTCGGAGGAGTTTTTTGTGTGATTTTTTTAAAGGAAATAGAAAAATCAAGAAATATCAGTCGATTATAAAATCCCGAAAAAAATTATGAGTTTTTATCAATTTTTCTGTATTTCGCTCTTTTGGCATTGAAGCTATATTTAGATTGTTAGCGAAAGCAAACCACACCAATACAGAAAACATATTGAATCTGACCGGATTTGCGATCGCACCTTATATTTCACCATTCTAAGGAGTTTGTAGCCATGTTTCGCGTATCTGCTATTTCTAACATCGTTCGAGGATTGACCAATCGCAAAACCGCAGGCATCGTTTTAAGTTTGCTGTTAGCGGGTGCAGGAGCTTACCAACTGCGCTATGGCAATACCGACTTGCAAGAAATCGCCATGAGCTACGAAGAAATTCAAGATGCGGGTTACGCAGTCGATCGCGTCTCTCTAGAACCCACAGATACAGAGAACTTACACTACAATCTCGCTTTTAAATTGGAAAACCAAGGACAAGAAATCGCGATCGCCTTAAACGATATTGACCTGAGCTTGATGATTCCTTCCGCTCCAGAATCGGCACAAGGCAATGCAGAATTGGTTAAATGGTTTATCATGGAACGAGAGTTTAATCGGCAGCGCGTTGTCTTCAAATCTGATTCTCCTCATCTCCAAGTAAAAGGCAACGGCAAAGCTCAAAATATTTCCGTTCATCTAACGAATAACTGCTTGGGTGCGGGATACTGGGAATTAGCGGTATTTGCCGAAGAAAATGGCGAAAACAAGAAAATTTATCAAGGGTTTTTTGATTTCCCTCGAGGCAGCTATAAAGACCTCATGGAAACAGTGAATGGCGAATCCTATTGGCAGTACGCGCAAGGCATTGAAGCATGGTATCCCGGCACGACTTTCTTTAAAGGTCAAGCCCTTGATTTTTCGACGCTACGGGATGTTAAAAACAAACGTCATGTTAGCGTCCGAGACCTCAAAAATGAAACAATTTTCACCGTTGCCGAACAAGAAAAGAAAGCTAAATTAATCGTTGATGAGACGCAAGAAAATTGGCAAACATGGGACGATCTGCGGCACTCAGAAGCACAATTTCAAAGTTTTGTTGCCCCCGGCATTTACGATCCCGATAAGTTATGGTCGAGCAATTATAGTGAAATTGCCAATCTAACCGATGCGATCGTCAAAGAGATCGAGTCTCCTCTTTCCAAACAAGCGTTACAAGAAATCGATTTCTACTTCCAAAGTGAAGCCGGAAAAACACGTAAGTTGGTGGTTAGTGGTGTCGATCTCAAAGCCTTACCGCAACTATCGCCACAAGACTATTCTAATGGGTTGTATATGCCTCTCGGATACGGTACGCCCTTTACACAGGATTACGAAGAATTAAAGCAAAATCCGCCCGCACAAAGCCCTCTCTTTAGCGCCCTTTTTGATGAAAGCGATCGCATTATCGATTATCGTCATGATGTGGGAATTAATGGCATGGTCATGCACCGAGATGCCGTTAATCCCGATTTAGTTCACTTCTATTTACTCTCCTACGAACGCATCTCAATTGTGGGTCATTACACCCTCGATCTGAACAATGGCAATGTAGAAATGATTTAATTTCCTCCGGGATTTGTTGAGTTTCTCATCCCATCACCCTAAAAATGCGATCGCTCTTTTCAAGACAGGAGTGCGATCGCTTTTTCCCATCGGCTAACAACCAATCGTCAAATTAAAACCTTGTTTCAAATTCAACAAATTCTACCGAAATGAGTTTAATTTTATAGCAAGTCCGCATAAGTTGTAAAATCGTTAGGATGAACACTAATTTAACTGAAATAGCGGATATGGTTAAAATTAAGAACATCAATATTAATACTTTGCAAATAACTAGCTAGTCTGAGATCGTCGGTTAAAACTAAATATTTTTCTGCTGCTAGATCGGCAATCCCACAATCTGTTAAACCAAATTGAGTTAACTTGTCCATCTTGCTTATTTTTTTGGTCTCGACATAGATTTCATACAATTGCAAACTTTCGTTTTCAGACAAAAAGAAAGAAAACAATGATAAACATTGCGAGTATTCGGGATCGCGTAAATCTTTATTGAGTAAACTATTGACCTCTGTTAAAATGTTGGGAGTAGTAATAATTTGAGAGAATCGAGGTAGTAACTCTAACAATAAATTGTAGTCATTGATGGAATAAGTTTGTGTCCGTTTAAATCGCTCAATGCGATCGGGATTAACTCGACCCACAAACAACAGCAGTAAGATATTTGTATCAACCAAAATCCCTTTTTGTTGATAGCGTTGAATTAATTTTCCGATCTCTCCATCCATTAGACTATGCGAATTTTCATGGATTTAACTTCTCCTGTTTTTGCATCAATTTTAAAAATTTTGTATTCTCGTTCTGATTCTTTTCGCTCTATCTTGGGAAAAAGAGGATCCCTTACGATATCTGGAATTGGAGAATTTTGCGGGACAATTTCAAAACCCAAAGTAATCAACCAAAACTTTTCATCATCAGACAGTTCGATTTCTTCAAGTCTTAAATCTTTGAGATTGCCAATACGTTCTCGAACTTCTTGAAAATATTTTGTTGCTGCGGCTACTGCATCGCGAACGTCTATTAAAGTTTTTTCTTCTACATTTTGCACGATCTGAGTTCCTCTTAATGCTATTGGAAGCATAACATAAAATAATAAAGATGCGTCAATTTTTCTTGTTGCCTCTTTAGCTAAAAAACAATCATCCCACTAAAACCGAGTTTCAAATTCAACGGATAAGCGACTATCTCCCGAAAAATCCGTAGACCCTCGCACGGTAAAATCATCATTTAAACGGTATTGAGTATTAAAACGAGTGGGCTGATCCGGTGGGGTTAAATATTGCAAGACCGAGATCGAAAACCTGCGCCCGAAATCCTTTCCTAATTCTACTGCGACCCCCAAAGTTCCCGTGCGTCCCGTATCGTCGATCGCTTCTGCCGGAAAAATGCTAAAACTATCCAATCCAAAGGCATCGGCAATTTGATTTTCTACTCCTCCTAAAAGGGCGGTTCCGGCAATATTTGCTAATCCTCCCGCCAATGCCGTATTATCTCCTCCGGCAACAGCATTGATAAAGCCACCTCCCAATAAAGCAATGATTTCCGTTTCGCTGCGTTGGGGGGTGCTATTTAACGTTAGGATTTGTTGGGCGGGTTGTCCCCCCGTTGCTGCTGAAGTTTTCAAACTATCCGCTAACTCAAAGGCCGTACTCGTGACTTTCGCTTCGACTCGCAGGGTTTGCACCGAACCGACATTCGTGGGGGTATCGCGAATTTCTGATGTAATCGTATCGTTTCTGATGACGGGACGGGAAGTTTCTAAGACGGATCCCACCAACAATAAATCTAACTCGGGATCTAAGCCTCGTTCGGGTACGAAACGGGCAATATTGTCATAACTGCCATCCAGTCGCAGGGTTGACGTAAAGAGGTTGACAAAACCTCGATTGAGATTAATTGTCCCTCGCGGTTGCAGGTCAGCTAATGTGCCATTGACCCAAAATCGTCCCCCTGCAATGAACTGTAAAATCGGCTGTTGTTCGATCGCAAAGTTATCCGTGAGGGTGAGTTGCAAATCGTCGAAGGAAACCGCCTCGGCGATCGCGGTATGTCCCCCCGGCAAACCGCCCCCAGAAGCCCCCGCCGCCCCTAAAACCTGCAAACTCCCATTCGCCACCTCTAACGCCCCGGAAATCCTCGGTTCGATGGCACTACCGGTGATTTGCACCTGTCCGAGAATGTCGCCTTGTAAGAGTCCTTTGAGATTCAAGGCGAGGGTATCTAAATCAATGATGAGGGGATTTTCTTGGGGACTGGCGGAAAAAGTCGGTAAGGTTCCCGTCGCAACGATATCGCCGCCGCCGAATTTCCCGGTTAATTGCTTGACATCGATGCGATCGAAGTTAAGGGCAATTTCTCCGTTGAGGTTGGTGATGGGATCGGGGACGACTTGTAGGTTAACGGTACCATCTTCTAAGAGGATTTTCCCATCGGCTACTAATTGCGTTAAGCGCTTGCTTTCGGGATCGATAAACCCATCGACTTCGACATCGACTTCGCCTTTGCCATCCTCCCATTCCAACTGCTGGCGGGTGAGAATGTTAATAATTGCCAGTCCGTCGTCTTTCAGTTGGGCTTTGAGGCTGAGGCTGGTATCTTCTGGGGGTAGGGCGATGGGGATGGGGAGGCGATAGGGAATGACTCCCGTGACGGTTAGCGGGGTGCCTTCTTCCGCTAAAAGGCTTCTGCCGGAAAACCGCAAGCGCGCTTTATTATAACTAAAGGTACCTTCGGCCGAGTAAACATCGGTATCGTTAATTTGCGCGTCGGCGATATCGACTCGTCCCCTTGCTTGGGGGTTCTCTTGGGTGCCGGAAAGGTTGGCGGTTAAGTTAATGCGACCGCCAAAACCGATCGCGGGGGGTAAAGGCAGCAAATCTTGGAGGAGGAGAATAGGAAATTCCGTCACGTCTACTTTACCGGAAATGCCTTGGCCGCCATAGGTTCCCGATGCTTGCACGAATCCGTCTCCGGCTTTGAGTTCTAGGGGTAAGAGGGTAATCAATCCTTGTTCGATACTCCCTTTCGCGACGACTGTCTCCACGGCAAAAGACCCCCAATCCCAATCCAACCCGGACAGGTCGAATTCAGCATCGGTTCCGCCAAACCCTTCTCGCAGCTTAGCCGAGAGTTGAATGGTACCGTCAAAGTTGCCCCGCAAGTCTGCAAGGGGAGGGACGGGAAATGCCCGGCGGCGTTCTTCTTCTTGCAAGTCGAGGAGGGTTTGAATTTCCGAAAGGCGGCGCAGTCGGTCGAGAATGGAGATTTTTTGGGAAGAACCCACGGCTAGGGTATTTAAGTCCTCTGCCTCTCCGGGGGCATCTCGTTCGAGGGTACGGGCGAGGCGCAAGAAATCCTGAAAGTCTTTGAGGCGGAAGGTTTTCAATAAATCTTGAATATCGCCATTGGTAATTTTGACATCCCCCTGAATTTGAGGATCGCTAAACATCTGACTTAAGCGGGCATCGAGGAGATACTGAGTTTCTCCTTCACTCAAATCTCCTTCTTGTAAGGAAATCGCACCATTAGCATAGGCGACGTTACCGGAAAAGCGATCGCCACTAACGGGACCAAACACCGGATCGGCGATCGCGACGTTTCCGGTGGCTTCCCATGTTTGCAAATCGATCGCAAAGTTGCCTTCTAAGTTACCTGCTAAGGGTTGGGCGGCGATAATGCGTGGCACGAGGTGCAGGGGGGCGGTTGCTTTGGCGAGGGTAAGGGGGAAATTCGCGATCGCTGCGTTGAGGGTATTGCCTTCTCGTTCTCCGGTGGCGGTGAGTTCGTCGAGGTTGATGGCAAAGGTTTCTGGGAGATAGTTGCGATCGACGGTGGCAACAATGCGATCGCGCTGGCCGCGTATGTCTGCGTTCCCGCCTTCCCCCGGGACGAATTTGACTTCTCCCGACAGCACCGGATCGAGGACGAGTTGATTGAAAGCGACATTATCGAGGGAAACTTGACCTTGTAGGGAGGGCGATCGCAGAGATCCCGATACCTCGCCCGCAAAGCCGACGAGTCCGGAGAGAGAGACGTTTTCGCCGTCCAATCCCAAGGCGGTATAGCGGGCAATTTCGGTTTTAACCCTTGCCAAATCGATATTCTGTACGTTGGCATCAAAATTAAATCCTCCCAATGCGCCCAATATATCTCGTTCTAACAGGGAGATGAGATCGATATTGATATAACCCATTGCATCTAATTGATCCGAGGCGCTTGCTTTTTCAACGGTCAATCGCGACCCGTTCCATGCAAAGATAGCATCGAGAGGGCGATCGATGAGAGAAACGCCTTCATTGAGATGAATCTTTCCTTTCGCATTGAGGGCAGTGGGTTTGAAATTCGCTAAGTTTGCGTTAACATTTATATTTCCATCTAAAATGCCTCGCAATTCTGAAGAAACGCGACTCACTTGCAGGCCGCGAGGCACGAGATTGGCTTGTAAATTCCCCGTTTCTAAGAGGATAGTATTCGCGGTGATTTTGCCTCCTGCTGCGGCGATCGCCCCCGTCCCTGTGGCGCGAATTCCTTGCAGATTGAGAGCATTTAAAGACCCGGTAACGTTCAAATTTCCTGCCGCGATCGCTTCTAAATCCGGGGGAATTTGCGGGGTAATCTGACTGGGGGCAATTCCTTCCGCCGCGATCGCTGCTTGCCAGTTGCCCTCCTTAACTGTAAATCTCGCTTGTGCCGTTCCGCCTGCTAAATTTTCTACATTTCCCGTTCCTTGAATGGCAACGCGATCTAAGTCAAATGCTAGTTTTCGATCCGGTAATAGTCGATAATTGAGTTCGGCATTTCCAGCCACAATTCCGAGAGATTCGCGGTTAATTTTCAGATCCGCAGGTAAAGTAATTAAACGCGATAACTCTGATAATTGAATCCCATCGGCAGTAACTTTAGCCGAGAAGGTATTATTCACAAATTCAAACCCCGTTGTACTGCCTTCTCCTCCCGCAATTCCTAGCCCCATTTTTCCCATTCCTGTAACTTGTTCTGGGAAAAATCCGGTGAGAGTTCCCTCGATTTGCATTTCTCCGGACAGAGTTTCTAACGGAGGTAAAGGAAAGCGATCGCGCAGAGAACTGGGAATCATTCTTTCAACATTTACCCCAGAAGAACGAGCGATCGTCGAGAATTGACCTCTCGTAAAATTCAGATCGTTAATTTGCATTCGTCCCCCGGCAAGATTGAGGATGGCATCGCCGCGAACGATCGCATTATCGACAATAGCAGCGAGATCGAAGTTTGCCAAAGAACCCGATAAATTTAGCTTTGCATTCGCTTTACCAACTTGCTTTTCGATCGCTTCAGGCAGGGGAATTACTTGTCCCAAACCGACATCGGAAACAAGAATCGTCCCGCCATAGCGACCGTCTTTTACTTGGATATTATTGACTGTAACTCGCCCTTCTCCTAAGAGAACATTGCTGCTAATCGTCGCATTAAAATCCTGCCAATTGTCGAGAGGAACGGCAACTCGCGATCGCGCTGACAAACTCCCCAGATTAAACGGCAATCCCTGTAATTTAATATTGTATAAATCGGCAAAATTCGTGGCAGAGAGATCGTTAACATTGATATTGGCGATCGCTTCTTTTTCCGGCAAACTTAAATAGGCATCTCCAGTAATTTCTCCCCCCAAAGCTGGATTGACAGTAAAGCGATCGACCGTCAAGATTCGCTGATTGACAGCGAGATCGAAATCGGCATCAATTGTATTTAACGCAATGCGATCCAGTCTGGGAAAGGTGCACGATCGTTGCGATAAGCAAGCATTTCTGACAGTTCCCGATAGCTGAATGCGATCGAAATCTCCCGTTAATTCGCTATCAACAGAAATCGCCCCCGAAAAAGGAATATCGGGCGGTTCGATCTCCATTGTTTTGAAGAGAGTCGAAAATTCTACAGGGTTTACCGTTGCTCTAACATCAAATCCCGATTCTTCCGATACCGTCCCGTTAACCGTTGTCGCAATTTCTCCCAAATAAGCGGTAATATCTTCCAATTTTGCGGTTTTCTCCTGCAAGCGAATCTTTCCTTGAGGAATAGTGAGGGGTTGAGCAATAATATCGCTCGCAACGGCAATTTTAGCGATCGTTAAAATTCCATCAATTGACGGCAAACTCTCCACAGAAAAAGGATTACCTGCGATATCAATCGTTGCATTAATGCTGGCTTCTCCTTGCAAATCGGCGATGCGAAATTGTTCGAGACGGAGGGGGATAATATTTTTAAATTCTGCTAGATTAACTTGACTTGCCGTAACATTTAACTTGGCTCTTAAATTGGGAATTCTTTTCTCGGGAACGACCCCTTGACCCTGAACCGAGAATGTTCCTCCTTCGGGGAAAAATCCTTCTAAAGCCGCGACTTGAATATCCTCGTACCTATCTTTTAGATGCACGATCGCCCTTGTTGCCGTGACGCTAATAGGAGGCTGGAACTTGTCGTCTGGGTAGCGACCGACGGCGGTTAAATTACTATCAAAGACCCGGACGGTAGAGACATTAACGGTAATGGGAAAATTGCTTTTTGGAAAAGGGGGAATATCCAACCAATTGCGCTTTTCTCGCTGTTCGAGATAAGCCTCGGCTTCAATCAGGGCGATATCTAAATTTAACTTGCGCTGGGTGAGAATAATGAGAGGATTGTAACGAACGCGAATACTCTGCACCGTCGCCGTATCTGGTTGTTCTTTGGTTGCGGGAATCACCGTTCTTCCCAAACGCAATCCCGTGAGAGAAAACATTTCCACATCCCCCAATTCTACCTCTCGTTGCAGTAGATTTTCGAGGACGCTTTCCACTTGGGGACCGAGAAAGCGAGGTGCGAGAAAATGTTGTACGAGAAGCCAAATAATTGCGAGACTGCTGGCAGTTCCACCGCTTAAAATAAGAAAAAACCGCAACCAAAAATTGCGCCTGCGTCGGGGGGGTGGGGTATCTCGGCGACCGCCGGATCCGGGCAACAGATTCATGTTATCTCGCTCCTCTCACACTCTCTGAATTATGAACGAAGATCGAACAATTGATGAAAGTATCAGATGAATTTTGGCAGCTTCTCCCAGAAATTTTCCATTCCCCCGATCGCGCGGTTCGGGTTTGGCGATGCAATCTCAAATTCCCCCCCGTGACGGTGGAAGCCCTAGAAAAGTTGCTGGAGGAGGAGGAAAAGACAAAAGCAGGGCGGTTTCATTTCCAAGAGGATCGCGATCGCTATATCCTCGGGCGGGGGCTGTTGCGGCTATTATTGGGGCATCATCTGCAACGAGACCCCCAAAGCCTACAATTTGCCTATTCTGCCAAAGGAAAGCCCTTTTTGCCCGATGAAGCGGTGCAATTTAATATTTCCCATTCTGGGGACTTTGTGCTGTTGGGGATGAGTCGCGATCGCGCGATCGGCGTTGATGTAGAACAAATTCGCCCCCTTCCCGATGCCTTAAAGTTGGCACAACGTTTCTTCTGCGAGGCAGAATGGGAGAAGATTCGCAGTTTACCCTCAAATTTAACCTCAAGAGCATTTTTCACGGCTTGGACGCGCAAAGAGGCATTTCTCAAGGCGACGGGAGAGGGCATAGTAGGACTGCAAGATGTAGAAGTTTCTCTCTTGCCCGACGAACCCGCCCGAATTTATCGCATTGAGGGAAAAATTGCGACAGAATGGCAGTTAGAATCTCTCGATCTGGGTGAGGACTATGTAGGGGCTATGGTGGTCTCAACCTTAGAATAGATTCTAATCAAAGTTGTTACGGAGGAGAATCCCGCTCGTGGAAAAGCACGCCGATCGCGTCGAAATACTATCTGAAGCGCAACGTAGCGAGGCCATTGATGTACTCCAAAGCGCGTTTCACAACCATCCCATGTTTCCCTCCGATCCGACAGGCCGCCGATCGCATTTGATGGTTGTGGCTATTCTTGATGCGTTTGCGGGCGCACCCGATGCGACTCTATTAGGTATCTCTCGCGAGGGTAAATTGGCGTGCGTGGCATTCACATTCACCTATGGTTACGAGCCAAGCGGTCTAACCGTAGCATTGTTCTTGTGGCGTATGGTGAGAGCTTTAGGCTGGCAGACATTTCGCGGGATGGGGCAGGCAATGTCTGAAAAGCATGGGGGCGACGGGCAACGGTTAGAACTGATGCTGTTAGGCACGCGCAATGGCTATCAAGGTCAGGGCTTAGGCCGCACGATGCTGCGCTACCTCTTCGACTTTGCTCGCGAAAGAGGTTACGCATCTGTGGTACTCGAAACCTCCAAGCAGACTCCAGCCTTTGAATTCTACCGACACGAAGGCTTCGTACTGGAAAAGGAAATACCATTGCCAACAATTTCTCTGTGTATGATGCGCCGGCCTTCAGAAGGAGTTTGACATTCCCCCACGACATCGAGAGATCGAACCTTTAAGAAGTTTTTCCGTCTGTATTGTTTGTCCGAACGTATCAGGGAAACCATGAAAGAGAAACTGTTGGGACTTTTAGCGCTCCTAAGTACGACTTTAACCCTTCCTGCTTTTGCCGTTGAACCCGCTTTAGTGGATTATCGAGATCGCGTTTCTTGGTCGGAGGTAGAGTACAGTGAGTTTGATGGCTTGTACGTGAACGATCGCCATACGGGCATTGGCGGACGGCGGGATTATTTTGTCAGTCAGTGGAGTAAATCTGGCATTCGCTTAACCGTCCGAGATAGTTTTGTTGCCAGCGTTTCTATTGTCAGTCGCGTCCGGTATCGTTCGCGGCGAAAATACAATCATCATCGGGAACGATGGGAAACAGTTTCCATTCCTCGAACCGTCCGAGAAAGGGTGGAGAATTGGAGCTATAACGACTACACTCCCAGCGCTATTCATTTTATAATCGACGGCGATCGCTATACTTATACCGAGGGAGAAGTCTCCCCAGAACTTGCCAATGCTCTCGCGAATGCTCCCATTGAAAACATGACCATTCGCCTCGAATTTGCCGAGACCAATCAACGAGATATCAAGCCCTTAATGGAAGTCGAAATTGGCAAAGGCACGGTGAGGGCATGGCGACAAGTCTTTGCAGAAACGAGCGATCGCGCCGAAATTCAAAGCATTATCGATCGCGACAAAGACCGCGATCGCCCCAGCATCGAACCAAGGGAAAACCGTCGTTAATGCAAATCGCGGAACGGGTAAGAGACGATCGCGATTGTAAAGTTCAACCTAAAATACTCATGAACCAATTATCAACCACGATGTTGCACGGGGGGTTTGGGGGCGGTGCTGCGCCCACAAGGGGGGGGGACTGGGGGGGAGACCGCCCCCCCAAGAACTTCGGGTTTTCGGATGGTGTTAATGATTACTCTAACTCATGCTTTTACCGACAGATTTCAAGATAAGTTGTCCAGATGAGGAACAAGGAAAGATAAAATGAGTAGCGAGAAGATTAAGCGATCGCAATGGTTTTACCCAATTACATCGATGGAGAATGGCAACCGTCAAACGGGACGGAAATTATCGAGATTATTAATCCCGCAACGCGAGAAATCCTCGATCGCGTCCCCCTATCCAGTCGTGCAGATGTGGAAAATGCCGTACAAGCTGCCGCAACAGCCTTTCCCGCTTGGCGTAAAACCCCTCCCCTCGCCCGCATTCAATATTTGTTTAAATTAAAAACATTACTCGAAGAAAACTTAGATGAATTGTGCCGCATTATTACTCAAGAATGCGGCAAAACCTTGGCAGAATCTAAAGGAGAATGGCAGAGGGCGATCGAAAATGTCGAGGTTGCCTGCGGCGTTCCCACCCTCATGCAAGGATATAACTTGGAAGATATCGCCCGGGGCATCGACGAAATCATGATTCGCCAACCCGTGGGTATTACGGCAATTATCGCCCCATTTAATTTTCCGGGGATGATTCCCTTTTGGTTTTTACCCTATGCGATCGCCTGCGGTAATACAGTCATCGTCAAACCCTCGGAAAAAGTCCCCCTGACCATGCAACGGGTTTTCGAACTCTTGCAACAAACGGGTTTACCCAAAGGCATCGTTAATTTAGTTAATGGAGCCAGAGAAGCCGTTGATGCCATCTTAGAACATCCCCAGATCCGGGCGGTGAGTTTTGTCGGCTCATCTCCCGTCGCCAAATATGTCTACGGAAAAGCCGCCAGTCACGGCAAACGAGTCCAGTGCCAAGGGGGAGCCAAAAACCCCATTATTATTCTGCCCGATGCCGATCGCGCCCTCACGACGAAAATTGCCGCCGATAGTGCCTTTGGTTGTGCGGGTCAGCGATGTTTGGCCGCTTCTTTAGCCGTGACGGTGGGAGAGGCAAAAGATTGGTTTGTAGAAGCGATCGCGGAAACCGCAGCCACTCGCGTCGTCGGTAACGGCTTAGAAGAGGGAGTGCAAATGGGCCCGGTCATTAACGCCCAAAGTCAAGAGAGAATATCCGGACTGGTGGGAGATGCGATCGCAGCCGGGGCAAAACCGTTAGTAGACGGACGCAATGCGAAAATTTCCGGGTATGAAAACGGCTATTTTATCCGGCCGACCCTTCTAACTGAAGTCGATCCCGCCGGAATGCTGGCTAAAACCGAGGTTTTCGGACCCGTTTTGGGCACGATCGCACTGGAGACCATCGACGAAGCGATCGCCCTTGTCAATAGCGGACAATGGGGCAATATGGCCTGTTTATTCACCTCTAGCGGGGCCGCGGCCAGAAAGTTCCGTTACGAAGCTGAAGCGGGGAATATCGGCATTAATATTGGCGTGGCGGCACCGATGGCATTCTTCCCATTTAGCGGTTGGAAAGAGAGTTTTTTCGGGGATCTCCACGGTCAGGGCAAACAGGCGATCGAGTTTTTTACTCAAACTAAAGTAGTCGTCGAACGATGGTTTGATGATTGGACGCGACAATTTTAACCCTGCAAATAGGTTTGACGATATTCTTCTCGTGCCATTTTCTCGGCTTCCTCCCGCGTCCATCGAGATAAAGAAGGAAGTTGGGGAATATTTGAATATTGACGGGGCAAAGGTCGCCCGTAAATATCAAAAATAACTTGCGCGATCGCCCGACAGCAAGCCCCCGGATGGCGAACGATTTGTTCTTCGCAAAATCGAATCACAATCCAGCCTCGACTGAGAAAAAAATAATTGCGATCGCGATCGCAATCGATAAAATGAATGGGTTGTCGAGTCTGGAACGCATAAGGCTCATCGATTTCGATATCGATATGCAATCCATTTTCATCAATATAAGCAAAATCGGCAGTGTAGGAAAAGCCTCGATCAAATTTAGGATTATGTAATGTTTTCCCAACATAAATCTTGCCCGGAAAATTTATTTTTAAATCACTTTCAAATTTCTTTTCACTTTGGCCTCGTGCAGGGCGATTATTCTGACCTGGTTTGACTGTTTTCGCCAATTGTTCCTGCATGGGAGCAAAAACAACTTTACAATCGTTTTCCCATTGTGCGAGCAAGCGATCGCTTTCCTGTTTCTTCTGTTGAAATTTGGTGAAAGCGATTTGATATGCCCGATCTCGATCCTGATATTGTTGTAATTTTTTGGAATAATTGCGTTTCCGTGCTACGTTAATTTTGTGTTGCTCCCGGCGATCGTAGTATAAGAAAAAAACGAAAGTAAGTGTCAAAAAAAACAGGGAAATGATGCCTAAAAATGGTATAATATTAGTAAAATATATTCCCAAAGAAAAACCGAACAGACCAAAAATCAGTATTAAAGAACTGGGTTTAAAATTGAATTGTTGCAGTATTTTTCTGGGTAATTGAGGACGTTTTGGTTCTTTAAAATAAGGGATGTCGGGACGAGGTGGCATGGGAGCTAAACATCGCTCTATGTTCAGTGGAATCAAAACAATTGGATAAGAGGAATCCATTATTAATTGCGATCTCGTTTGTTGTTTGCAGATAAAACTAACTATTTGCTGACAATTGTTTTAATTTTCTCTCCACGCTTTTGGGATCGTCAATTCCCAAAAAACCGATTTCTTGAGTGTAAGTGCGGCCTTTGCTAGTCGTATGAGTCGAGGTAGTAATAATAATATCTCCCGTTCCATCTCTCCTTTCTCTCCGGAAAATCTCTTGGAGTTGTTTGGGGGAGTAACTTCTAATGGTAACGTTTCTAATCCCGCTCTCAAACGCAATTGCTCTGCGATCGGTAATGACATAGGCAGTAGAACGGGCTTTCAACCAAACCCAAAAAGGCGAGGTAAGCATCCCGAAACCGATTGCAACAAACGGAATGCCGAAAAGTGGAAATAAATGCTCTTCCGGCTTAAATCCGTCGCTGAAGTTGGGTAATTGAAAGCCAGAAGCGCCGTACATCCAAAAGATTGCAAATGCCGTCCAGGGAATGGCAAACAGAAAAGAGTTGATTGAAGCGGCTGTAAAAAAACGCGGTTTTGGTTGTCCGATCCAGTCGATGAACTCGCCGGGATCGAGTTCGCGATCGATAATTTTGCGCAGTTTTTTGGGAATTGCTTTCATGATTCTCTCACTCAATCCTACCAAGAATCAATATATCGAAAAACAACCCAGACGATCGCAACCCTCCCCAAATTCCGAGCGATCGCGCTACAGTAAAACAAGTCTCTGGTTTTGAACCATGACCATTTATTTTTACACGACCCGCGATAAATCTTACGGTTGTTTTTCTAACTTTTCCGCTCATGGTTTTGAGTTGGATGGCGTTTGGTGGCCCACCAGCGAACATTATTTTCAGGCGCAGAAATTTACCGGAACGCCTCATGTTGAAGAGATTCGTTTGGCCAAAACTCCAAAAATTGCCGCCAAAATGGGGCGCGATCGCAAGCGTCCGTTACGCCAAGATTGGGAAACTGTCAAAGAAGAAGTGATGAAAAAAGCACTCCTCGAAAAATTTTCCACCCATCCCGAGATTGGCGAACTCTTGCTCTCTACCGGAGAGGAAGAAATTGTCGAAAACTCCCCCTTCGATTACTATTGGGGCTGCGGAAAAAATGGCTGCGGAAAAAATCGCTTGGGCTTTCTCTTAATGGAAGTCCGGGCTATCCTGCGCGATCGCATTGCCAAGATCGACCGACAAACCGAATCCAAATGAGGTGTCTTTGGTATAGGATAAAGAAAGAATAAAAAAATACTGGAAAAGGAGTTAAAAATGGTCGAACATCTACTTTTAGGAATCGTTCTCGGTTTAGTTTCCGTGACCCTTTTAGGTCTGTTTTTTGCTGCTTATATGCAGTACAAGCGCGACGATCGCGCGATCGGCTAAAAAAGAGTCGGGTGCGTTATTAATGCACCCGACTTATTCTGATTTTATTCTTCTTCCCGATTGGCTGGAGGAGGCTCGAGTATTGCTCCGGGTGGCGGCGGTTGAATGAGGGGATCGATTAACTCTTTGGGAGGAGTTGCCCCGGGCGGCGGCGGTTGAGACGGTTGTTCCAGGGGGACTTCCCGTTGAGGGGAAACCAGAGGCGGTGCCATTGCTCCGGGTGGCGGCGGTTGAATGAGGGGATCTTCTCTTGCTCCCGGTGGGGGTGGTTGAGTAATCGATTGTTTCTTCTCTTGCTTTTTCTCTTGTTCCCTTTCCGCTTTCTTGCGTTTTGCAGTTTCGAGGCGTTCTTCCGCATCCGCCATCACTGCATCCATTTTTTCTAAAATCTCCCCGGGATAACTTTCTAACATCTTGGTGGAGAAAGAAAGGCGATTTTTATCCTCATCGATATCGGCAACAATCACCTTCAGTTCTTGACCGATTTTAAACACCGTGTTGAGAGAATGAATGGGACTATCGCTCACTTGTTTGACGTGCAATAACCCCGTCAAACCGCCAATATCAACAAACACGCCATAGGGTTGAATGCTGACCACTTTTCCTTCTGCGAGGGTTCCCGGTTCGACGCTCTTAATGGCTTCCGATCGCGCTGCATCCCGTTGGGATAATACCAGTTTGCGCCGTTCGGGATCCACTTCCAAACAAGTCACCGTCAAAGACTGCCCCACCAAGGTATCTAAATTCTCCTTTTCCATCAGATGCGATCGGGGAATAAAAGAGCGCAACCCGTTCACCTGTCCGGTTACGCCACCGCGATTGACTCCTGTAACCCGCATTTGTACCGACGAGCCTTTCTCTTTCACCTCCAGCATATCGTCCCATGCCTGCTTGATGGAAAGTTGGCGGCGAGACAGTAAAACCTGTCCTTCCGCATCCTGTCCGCGAACGATTAAAAATTCAAATTCTTCATTGAGGGGTAAAACTTTACTCAAATCGCCAGTCGAGTCCAACGCCGCCTCATCACTGGGAACGAATCCAGAAGATTTACCGCCAATATCGACATAAATGCCATCAGAAGTATGTTCGACGATCGTACCCAGTACCACCTCTCCGCGTTGAAAGCTGAAGGTTTCTCCTTCGATAGCCTTGGCAAAGTCATCCATCGAAAAGGAGGCTTGGGTTGGATTAGAATTGGTCGGTTTGGAACTCATAACAGTCTGTACGGTGAAATTAGGCGTTTGCAATCCCAAGGCGGTTTTTTTTTCGAGGAAAATTAAACCGAGTTTCCCGGAGATTGAAAACGAGAGCGCTCTTTTGTTTACATTAACCGTTTCTTCGGAAAACTACAGTGTTGAGCTAAACAACTGTAACACTTTTTGCCACGCATCCTGCGCTGAGGCTTCATCGTAATCCGAACGGCGATCGCAAAAAAAGCCATGCCCTACTCCGTTATACTGAAAAATTTGGTGAGTAATATTACATTTTTTCAATTCTGCGGCGATCGCATCGACTTGCTCGCTGGGAATCAAGACATCTTCTCTACCGAAAAAAGCGTATAGGATACCTTTAATCTCTTTTGTTCGGGTAATGGTGGGTTCTCCTCCGCCCGGGGTCAGCGTGGCAACTCCCGCCCCGTAAAATGAAGCCGTGGCTTTAATCTCTTCGAGAACTGCCCCCAAATAGACGACGTGACCCCCAAAACAAAAGCCAATACTGCCGATGCTTCCCGTTTTCAGATTGGGTAGAGTTTTGAGATAAGCGATCGCGCCTTGGATATCCCCAAGGAGTTCGTCCGCTTGGGTTAGCACTTTATATTCTCGCCCCCATTTTATTTCTTCGGGACTGTATCCCACTGCAAAACCCGGAGCCAAACGCTGATAAATGGCGGGTGCGATCGCAATATACCCTTCTTTGGCGATTCGTTCGGTTACATCGCGAATATGCTCATTGACTCCAAAAATCTCTTGAATGACGACGATCCCGGGATAAGTTCCCGCTTCTATTGGTTGGGCGAGATAGGCATCAATTGGCAAATCCCCATTTTTCACCGCGACCCACTCGGTGCGAATATTTGTACCCATCATAGTTTGTAATCTTCCCCAAAACCGTCTGAGAACAATCTACACTAGAGAAACGCGCTCATTTCGCCGAATTCTCAGCTATGGTTAACCCCTTGCAATTTAATATCCAAACGGATAGCGATATTCCCGCCTCGAAACAACTCTTCGATCAAATTCAATTTGCGATCGCATCTCGTCAGTATCCCCCGGGTCATCGTCTCCCCAGCACCCGTCAACTGGCGCAAATTACCGGACTGCACCGCAATACGGTGAGTAAGGTCTATCGCCAACTCGAAGAAACCGGATTGGTAGAATCCCAAGCCGGATCCGGCATCTACGTCAAAGCACAGGGTCACGAGGGCGGGACAAAACTCGGTTCTCCCATGCTCGAACAATACCCGGAAGCCTATCAAGTCGTCCAGAAGAGCATTGACGAATTATTGGTGCAGGGTTGTACCCTCTCCCAAGCGCGAGAACTCTTTCTCTCGGAAATTGATTGGCGCTTGCGGTGTAGTGCAAGGGTTTTAGTGACGGTTCCCCAACGCGATATCGGGGCGGGAGAATTAATGGTGAAGGAACTTGAAGGCGCTTTAAAAATTCCCATTCAATTGGTTTCCCTCGAAGAATTAGCCGAGGTGCTCGAGCAAACCCATTCGGGAACTGTCGTCACCAGTCGCTATTTTATCAAAGAAGCCGAATCCCTCGCCGCCCCAAAATCCGTGCGGGTTATTCCTGTAGATATCTATGATTACAATCAGGAGTTGATAAAAATCAAGGATCTTCGTCAAAATAGCTGTTTGGGATTGGTGAGTTTAAGCGATGGGATTTTAGGGATCGCGCAAATTTTAATTCATAGCTTGCGCGGGGATGACCTTTTAGTGATGACTGCAAGGGTAGACGATACTTACCGCCTCAATGCCCTGATTAAAAGCGCCCATACGATTATCTGCGATCGCGCCAGTTACGATGCCACCAAACAGGCAATTCTCAAAGCACGAGAGGATCTCATTCGCCATCCGGATTTGATTTGCAGCGAAAACTATATCGGTGAAAAATCGATTAATTTACTCAAGCGAGAACTAGGGCTGGGGTAATTTCAGCGATGCGATCGGGGCTCTATCAATATTCCAATCATGTCTCTATCAACTAACAAATCGATCGATAAAGGGTTTCTCTGGCAATGGATTCTACTCCACATGACGATCGGTGTGGGGGTCGTGGGATTATTGAGTGTCTTTAATAATGCAACATTATGGTTTCTATCATTTTTGTGTATTACAATTTGCCTGTCTTGGGCGCAATGGTTTCTGCTCCGTCGAGTGCGCCGAGATATGGGCGGTTGGCAATACACGGGTCTTGCTGCATTTCTGATCTCGTTCTTCTCATCTGAACTTCACCCACTCGCTCCATTGCTAATCTATCCCATTGCGTTGAGTCTGGTTCAATGGCGGATTTTGCATCGTATTGTCAAACGTGCCTATTGGTGGTTTCCGCTTAATTTTGTTTCACTGGTATTGAGTAGTTTTCTTGCAGCTTTATTGGTAATAGTCCTGAATACAAATTCTACGCTAGCGCTGGGAATTATTAGCGCGATCGCAGGGGGACTATTGGGATTTTTATATGGTAGCTTCTCGGTTTGGGGTTTAAGGCGACTCTTTCGGCAACAAAAACCCATTGCGCAACAAAAACCTATTGCGCAACAATCCTCACCATCACAGGACAAGAAACTTACATCTCAACAACTATTATTTAGGTCGATTTTCTTAGTTTTATTTTTTCTTGCCACGATGTTGTGGTATCGTCTCCTACCCCGAGCCAGTTTCCAGTATTCCAATCTCCTCTGGTTTATTGTCGTTGTTCCTTACCTTTACGTCTCAATTTTGTTTCACGAGTTAGGCCATCTCATTGCGGCTTTACTCTGTGGTTTTAAACTCAGATTTATTGCGGTCAATCGCTTAATACTGTTACGCAATAGTCAAGGACTTTCCGTTAAGTTTTTGCAACGATACTCGGCCGGAGGAATAACCAGTACATTGCCGATCGATATCAAGCATCTGCGACGCAATCTCATCATAAAAATTGCAGCCGGGCCATTTGCCTCCTTTTTGCTATTTTTGTTAGGCGTTGTCTTGATTCAATTTCCGCAAACTACCGCTCAAAATCCGTTGTTGTGGATATTGGCATCACTATCTTCTCTCAATTTGGGAATCGCGATTAGCAATCTCCTCCCGCTCAAATTCGGTGAATTTCGGACGGATGGCAGTCTGATTTTAATGTTGTTGGGCAATACGCCAGAGGGTTTGTGCCTCCAAAGTATCTATGCTTATCATGCCGAACAAATGCAAGGAATTCGACCGAGAGATGTCGATCCAAATACGATCGCTGGGGGTTTGGGAAGTCGCGATCGCTCTATTTTTGAGATAGATGGATTTATGATGGCTTACGCCTGCGCTTTAGATGCAGGGGATCTCGAACAAGCTGGAGACTATCTGGATCGAGCCTTAGCACTCAAACAAGTCTTGCCAGAATTCTTTCGCACCCCTCTCTTACTAGAAGGGGCGTATTTTTATGCCCATGTTCGCCGCGAACTCGATATTGCCCGAGACTGGTTTGCCAAGGCTCGAGATTTTACGCTGATCGAACCGCATACCCTCCATCGAGTAAAAGCAGCATTGGCTCTGGTCGAGGGTAACTACACCGAAGCGATCGATCGCACTCAACAGGGAATTCAACAAGCGAAAGACAGCCGTTTTTTACGAGGAAGCGCGATCGCCGAGATCGATCTGTTGCAACAAATTGAAACTGAGGCTCGATCTGGGGGCGATCTGTTAAAATTGCCTTCGCAGCAACTTTAAACCCGCATGAGTGCCACCCTATCTCCAACCCGCTTAAGCGAAGAACGCGCCCTCTCCATCATTGAATCCATCATCGCGCAATCCCAATCCGACGGCGTTTTTGTTAGTCTGAAAGCCGGAGAATCCGCACTCAGTCGCTTTTCGGAAAACCAGATCGGGCAAAACATCACGAAACATTACTTTAAGCTCAAAATTACCAGTTACTTCGGCCAGCGTACTGCCTCCTCTTCCACCACCGAATCCGATCCCGAAGCCTGGGGCGAAACCCTACGCCGTTCGGAAGAGTTGGCGCGTTTTGCCCCGGAAGATCCCGAATGGATGCCCCTACTGTCTCCCCAAACCTACGACGAGAGAATTCCGGCTTTTGATGAAGAGACGGCCGATTTATCCCCGCGATCGCGCGGAGAATTAGTGAATCGCGCTTGTACCCTCTCTCGTAATGCCAAGATGGAAGGATCGGGGTCTTTAAGTACGGATTGTGAAGTTACGGCCATTGGCAATTCTACCGGATTGCGTGCTTGCGATCGCGCGACGGAGGCGGATTTTAGTTTCACCGCCCGAGGCGATCGCGGTTCGAGTTGGGGCAGTAATACCGCCTTTGCGATCGCGGATATTCCCCTCGCCGAGACTGCTGAAGCAACCCTCGATCTCGCCCAACAAGCGCAAAATCCCCAAGATATCACCCCTGGCGTGTATCCGGTCATTTTCAGTCCCGCCGCCTTTGCCAATCTTCTCGCTTGGACAATCTGGAATCTAGATGCACGGGCGGCGGATGAAGGGCGATCGTTTATGTCTCGCAAGGATGCAACTGGGCAAACCATTGGTAATCGCATCGGTGAATCTCTTTTTAGTCCCCTCGTAAATATTCGGCGAGATCCCGCACATCCCCTCTTGCAAAGCAGTACGTTTTTTGGGGATGGTTTGCCCAAGACTGCCCTCGAAATTATTCGCCAAGGCGTTCCCCAAACTCTTTCCTATAGCCGCTATTGGGCGCAAGAAAAAGACCGATCGCCGACGGGGAGTTTATTTCCCTTTGTCATGGAGGGCAGCGATCGCACGTTAGCCGATTCCCTCGGGGAGATGGAGCGCGGTATTTTTATTAATCGATCTTGGTATGTTAACTGCACCGATCCTCGCACCCTAGAAGTGACGGGCATGACCCGAGATGGGACGTTTTGGGTTGAGAATGGCAAAATCTCTCATCCCGTGAAAAATTTGCGGTTCAATCAATCTTTGCCGGATATGTTGCGAGATATTGACGATTTGACTGTGGTACGCCGTTGCGGAGGTTCTGTCGTTCCCGGGGTGCGGGTTAAAGCCTTTAATTTTAGCAGCGTTACCGAAAGTATTTGAGGTTGTGTGGGAATGAACCACAGAGACACAGAGAAGCGCAGAGAGAAAAATAGCGATCGCAATAACTGAGAATGTTATCGAGGCGATCGCTTTTAACCGTTCCGATTAAACGGCATTAAATCACGGTGTCGTCGGGAATCACCGCATTTTTCAACACTACAACCACTCCACTTTTAATGTAAAACCCTTCACTCTCGCGATCGGCTTCTTCAATCCGATCTTTATTGAGGATTAAAACTTTTTTACCAATGCGAGCATTTTTATCGACAATTGCCCGGCGAATCGTCGAACCTTCCCCAATCCCAATGGGAATCTTGCCAGTTTCCAAGCCCGATTGACGTTCGGCAAAGGGTTCGTAATAGTCTGCCCCCATCACCAGCGTATCTTCAATTTTACAACCGGATTCAACGCGACTGCGAATGCCTAAGACAGAGTGACCGATTTCACAATTTTTGAGAATGCAGCCTTCACCGATAATCGATTCGCTAACCTTGCAATTTAACAATTTGGTGGGCGGAAGGTAGCGAGAACGAGTATAAATCGGTGCTTTTTCGTCATAGAAACTAAAAGCGGGTTTGGGCTGCATGGTCAGCGCTAAATTTGCTTCAAAGAAGGCTTCAATCGTTCCAATATCTTCCCAGTAATCGTCAAAAAGATAAGCCTGAATGTTATAATCTTTGGCGGCTCCCGGAATAATTTCTTTCCCGAAATCCGTTTGTTCTGAATTTTTTTTCAGTAAATCGATTAAAGCCTGTTTCTTAAAAACGTAAATTCCCATTGAGGCGATATAAGGTTTTTGTTTGGCCTCTTCTGGGGTCAATCCCAATTTTGTTGTATCGACTTGCATCGCCGTGAGGGCTTCACCTTTCGGTTTTTCACTAAAATCAACAACGCGCCCATCGCCGTCAATTTTCATTAAGCCGAAACTCGAGGCGCGTCGTTCGTCGATGGGAATTACCGAAAGGGTAATATCGGCGTTGGTTTCCCGGTGGCGATCGATGAATAAGCCGTAATCCATACGATACAGATGATCGCCCGAAAGGATGATAAACTCATCGACATCCCATTCGGCAAACAACCATAGATACTGGCGAACCGCGTCGGCAGTTCCTTGAAACCAGTCCGGGCGATCGCGAGTTTGTTGGGCTGCAAGAACTTCCACAAATCCTTCACCCAAACCGCCAAAACTATAAGCGCGGGTTAAGTGACGGTTAAGAGAAGCTGAGTTAAACTGGGTAAGAACGTAGATTTTATTAATCTCTGAATTGATACAATTGCTGACGGGAATATCGATGAGACGATATTTACCTGCCAATGGAACCGCAGGTTTTGCCCGCAACTTCGTTAACGGGTAAAGACGGGTGCCGGCACCTCCACCAAGAATGATCCCTAATACTCTTTTCACGAAAAACCTCTAACTGCCATTGTGATTCTCCAAGACAAGTGTAGGACGGGTCTGAACAATTATCAATTATCAATTATCAACAGGTCGATTGGATATGGCGAATCGAGTTCGCCATCCCTCGACCTCAATTATCAGTTATTTGGTGATTTGGTTTGCCCAGTGTTGGAATTTTTCTTTGCGCCATTGGGCATCTGCGCCGCGATGGGTGGGAATTTCGATCGCTCTGATGCCAACATCGGGTAAGGGGTTTAAGAGGGGTTTGAGACGCTTCCAAGCGGTAATGCAGTGATATTCGATGCGGTAGGGGCGACAGAGTTCGGCAAAGTCGATCGCTTGGGGGGCGGCAAAGAATTCTTCAAAGGGGGGATTGAATTGGGCAATAGGGATGTTTTCAAAGATGCCGCCGCCATTATTATTAATCAAAATGATGGTGAGATGCCCGCGAAATGTATTGGATTGTAACAAACCGTTAATATCGTGGAGAAAGGCGAGATCTCCGGTTAAAAGCACGCTGCTGCGGTTGCGATGGGCGATACCGAGGGCAGTGGAGAGGGTGCCGTCAATGCCGTTTGCTCCCCGACTGAAGTAGGGTTGAAGGTGAAGGTTGTTAGGTCGCCACAGGGTTTCTACGTCTCGCACGGGCATACTATTGGCAATGAATAGAGGGGTGTTGGGGGGCAAAAGTTGGGACAGCAACCACGCAATTTTGCCTTCAAACAAGTATCGGATTTGTTCGAGATCGCGATCGATCGCTTCCCTCATTTGGATTTCGCAATCTTGCCATTGGGATAAATAGGGGGAGGGCGAGCGCGCGGCCAGCTCGGGTAAGTTCAAAGATTCTATCTCAGTTCTCAAATACAGGGTTTTTCCGTGGAGGGGATCGAGATTTTCTGCTCTGGGATCGACAATCCAACGTTGGGGTTGTATTTCCTGCAACCACGATCGCAAAATCTGACTGGTGGGCATTTCCCCAATTTGCACGACTAATTCGGGGGCGAATTCCCGGGCGAGTCGTGGGTTGCGAAGCAGGAGATCGTAGGTGGAAATGAGATGAGGGTTGAGATCGGCATAGTTGCGGAGAGGGGAGAGTCCTTCTGCTAAAACGGGAAATTGTAAAGTTTGGGAGAGTTTGGCGATCGCCGCACAATAAGCATGAGGTTTGGGGGGACAATCGATTCCGGCAATAATCAGACCCCGTTGGCTTTTTTGCCATTGAGAAGGAATTTCGACACTTTCCTTCTTGTTTGTTTCCCATTCCCGGTTTCCCAAAAAAGCAAAAAAATTTTCTTCATCGATTTGTGCTTTTAGGGCTTGAATTTCGGGTTGTTTGATGGGGGCGAGGGGTTTGCGAAAGGGGAAATTGAGATGTACGACTCCGGCATGGGGAAAGCGCAATCTCTGCCATGCTTGCATTGCATTTTGTCGCCAATAATTGAGAATATCGAGGCGATTTTCCGGCAGGGGAAATTGTGCTTGCCAGTTGGGATAATGCCCGTAGAGTTTGTTTTGGTCGATGGTTTGAGGGGCGCGACAATGGTACAATTCTGGCGGGCGATCGGCGGTTAAAACCAGTAAGGGAATGCGACTCGAACTCGCTTCGATAATTGCTGGATAAAAGTTCGCAGCGGCGGTTCCAGAAGTGCAGACGAGAACGACGGGCAAGCGAGATTTTTTGGCAATTCCCAAGGCGAAAAAACTGGCGGAACGCTCGTCTAAAATCGAAATGGTTTCAATGCGATCGTGCTGGGCAAAAGCAACGGTGAGAGGGGCAGAACGAGATCCCGGACAAAGAATTGCTGTTGTCAAACCCAAGCGAGAGAGGGTTTCAACGAGGATAGAGCTACAGAGGGTATTAATGTTACGAAAGTCAAGGGGCATTCAAAAAATCTTTAACTTTTTTAATAAATTTTGTGGGGTTTTCCAAATGAATATTATGGCCGCAATTTTCAACGCTTTGCAATTGGATGAGGGGGGATAGTGTTTTCATTCGAGTGGCGATCGCTCTAAATTTTTCGTCTCGTTCTCCAATCAGTAATAAAATGGGATTGCGCAGATTTTTCAATTCATCCCATAGGGATGGTTGTTGTCCCGTTCCCAAATATCGCAGGGATTTAGCCAATAAAATCGGGTCGTTTTGCCTTCTTCTTTGAATTATTGTCTCAAATTGAGGATGATTGTGCAGGGAAGCAAAAAGAGGATTGCGATACCAATTTTCGAGGAAATCCGATAGCGATCGCGTTTCCAAAGATCGGGCGAATTCTTCATCTTTTTGTCTGCGCATTTCCCGTTCGCATTCCGTTTCCAGTCCGGGAGATGAAGATTCAAGAATAATTTTCGGGAATTTGTGCGGAAAGTGCAAGGCGAGATACAGTGCTAATCTTCCCCCCATTGAATAACCTACTAAATAGCATTGAGAGATGTTAAAGCGCGCGAGAAGATCCGCGATCGCACCTCCTGTATTTTCCATTCGATAGCACCGATCTGCACCGTTAATTTTAGTTTTCCCGTGTCCCGGAAGGTCGATCGTCAGACAATAAAAATCGAGCGAAAGTTGAGCGATCGCCTCTCGAAAATCTTCTCCATTCCCCATAAATCCATGTAGAAAGAGAAGAGGAGGATGAGTTTCATCTCCGCAGGTATTGAGATAAAAATGATAATCGTTCATATTAAATTTTACCGCATTCGGTATAAAATAACAACTAACAATGTAATTCAAACCCACCCCCAACCCTTCCCAAGAGGGGAGAAAGAAGAAAGATAGACAACCAATAACCAATAACCAATAAAAAATGACAACATCTGTAAATCTTCCCGATCGCCGCCAACTTTGGTCTGCTGCCATTAAATGGCCCATGTATACGGTTGCAGTGATTCCCATTACTGTCGGAACGGCAGTTGCTTACGCGCAAAGCGATCGCCTCAATTGGAATATTTTTCTGACCTTTTTAGGTTCTGCGATTGCCATCATAGCATGGTTGAACCTCAGCAATGATTTCTTTGATGCAGAAACGGGAATCGACCGCAATAAGTTGCACTCGGTTGTTAATTTGACGGGTAATAAATTCTTAGTTTTCTGGTTGAGTAATTTATTTCTTTTATTAGGGATTTTGGGGATTGTTTCCATTTCTTGGCGACAGCAAGATTGGCTAGTTTTGGAGTTAATTATTTTCTGCTGCGCTTTGGGATATAGCTATCAAGGACCTCCGTTTCGTCTGGGATATCAAGGATTGGGTGAGTTTATCTGTTTTTTCACCTTTGGTCCTTTGGCGATCGCGGCGGCTTATTATTCGCAAACCCAAAGTTTCTCTGTCGAATCTTTAGCTGCTTCTATTCTTGTTGGTATCACCACTTCAATTATCCTCTTCTGTTCTCATTTCCATCAAGTAGAAGACGATCTGGCTGCGGGAAAGCGATCGCCAATCGTTCGCTTGGGAACAAAATTAGGCGCAAAAGTTTTAGCCATAGCAACAGGAATCATTTTTATTTCAACACCTTTATTTGTTATTTTACACTATTTTCCCATCTGGACGTTATCAATTTTCTTAAGTTTTCCTTTCGCCTATCAACTCGTTCATTTTGTTTGGCAAAATCACGACATTCCTGAAAAAGTCAAAATTTGCAAATTTATTGCTGTCAAATTCCATTTTTGGAGCGGTCTCTTCTTCTCTCTGGGCTTCATTTTTCCCACCTTCCTCTAATCTCCGGGTCTTCTGCATCTCTGCGGTAAAAGCCCCACCATTTTATCATGGTTTACAAGCTCAAATTCAATATTTATCAATATCCCTTTAAGCAATCGCTAAGAACCCATCACGGTACTTGGAAAATCAGAGAAGGAATCATTATCTCTTTACTCGATGAAATCAATAATATAGGAAGGGGTGAAATTGCACCTCTCCCGTGGTTTGGTTCGGAGACGCTAACAGAAGCAATGCAATTTCTTGAGACACTAGGAGAACAGATCGAACGAGAGGATATTTTCTGCATTCCCCATCGCCTTCCCGCTTGTCAGTTTGCTTTTGAATCTGCTTTGGAAGAATTAGAGCGACCAACAAGTATAGAAAATTATTCTCCTACTTTTTCCTATTTACTACCTGCGGGTAAGCGGGTATTACAGCAATGGAAAGATGTGTACAAACAAGGAGGAAGAACATTGAAGTGGAAAATTGGTGTAGAATCTATCGAAGCAGAATTAAAGCTATTTCAGCAATTGACTTGCCAATTACCTACCGATATTCGCCTTCGTTTGGATGCCAATGGCGGATTAAATTTAGACATGGCAAAACGTTGGTTAGAAGCAGCAGAGCGAGCCGGAAATATTGAATTTATCGAGCAGCCCCTACCCCCAGAAAATTTATCAGAAATGATAAAATTAAAGGAAGAATATCGTACAGATATTTCTTTAGATGAATCTGTCGCGACGTTACGCCAATTAGAAAGTTGCTATCATCAAGGATGGCAAGGAATTTATGTAATCAAAGCCGCGATCGCGGGTTCTCCACAACGTCTCCGCCAAATTTGCCGAGAATATGCGATCGCACCCGTTTTTTCTTCTGTATTTGAAACAGAAATTGGTAGAACATCTATCTTGAGACTCGCACGAGAATTATCCTCCCCACAACGTGCCCTAGGAATGGGAATTAATGCTTGGTTCGATCCTTCTTATTCTACCGCAGTACCAATTAAAAAATGATACGGCATCTAAAAAGGAGAAATATTAATCTCTAAATCTTCTTCAACTGTCACAATATGATGTTCCGGACAGGATTGCCAGTTGCCCTCAAGTAAAGGCTCTGAAGCCAGAATAACAGCATTAGAATAATTGGGATCGTCTCGTATCCAATAAAGCGTTGGCACATCTTCAAACGTCGAATAACGACAAGCAATTAAACGCTTTCCCGTTCCGATTATCATCGCGGCAATAAATCTAAGATTTTCTGCTTTGCTAAGTTCGCCAACCCGGTTAATAACCCTTGCCATTGCTTCTTCTATGGAGATATCGGGATGAGTTTGCAACTCAGTTAAAATTAAAGCACAGAGATATTCTGAATCGGTATTGCCTTGAATCCAAATCTCTGCTTCCTCGCTGAGTAAATTGCGGATCGGTCTGCGTAATTTGTGGCGAAAATTTTCGATATAACCATTATGAACGAACATCAGGCGATCGCGAACAAAAGGCTGACAATTGATGATATCTACGGCAAGTCCGGGGGTTGCACTGCGAACGTAGCTTAAGATAGTATTGGATTCGATATAGCGACTGAGTTGAGGTAAATTACTATCATTCCAAATCGGCAGCGTATTTTTATAAGTATACGGATTTTCCTCTCGCTGGGGATGATACCAGCCTACTCCAAAGCCATCGGCATTGAGTAATGCGATGTGCATTTCTTTAGGTTGGTAGCTTTGTACGATTAGAGAGTGTTTGGGTTTGTAGAGAATGCGATCGAGTTGAATTGGAGTTCCGAGATAGCCAAGCAAACGACACATAAGAGGTGATAGATTAAAGAAAAACGCAGAAAACAAAACGGATGAGTACCATTTTACACATTACAAGCAAAAAAGCATGGCTGCAAGCAATAGAACGAGGAAGTTATCGCCATGACTCTTTAGATACAGAAGAATTTATTCATTGTTCTTATGTCTCACAAGTTGTGGCAACAGCCAATCGTTTTTTTCAAGGACAAACAGAGTTGATTTTGCTAGAAATATTACCTTCTCGCGTCAGCGTAGAAATCAAAGAAGAAGAAGCTCCTCCACATGGCTATTTTCCTCATATTTATGGGGAATTGAATGTTGATGCAGTCGTTCGCATAATTGATTTTGAAGCGAACGAAAAGGGAGAGTTTGAGCTTCCTCGAGAGTTATCTTAAAGCTAAACATTGTCTTGATTGAGAAAATATTCAAAAACCCTGTTACAATAAGAAAGTCAACTGAACGGCAAATATCTCGGTGTTGGAGCGATCGCGATGCAAATATCGAGCAAAAAATCGATCTCCTTATTGACCATCTTGGGATTATTAACCCTGAGTTTGGGAATCTGTACTCCTGTTTTTTCCATTCCCCCACGACTGACAGAAACTGAAATTATATCCCAACTCAATAGCGTACCCGAATGGAAACGAGAAGGTCAATCATTGCGTCGTGAATTTGTCTTTGGTGATTTTCGCGAGGCGATCGCATTTGTAGAAAGTTTAGTCGAACCCGCAGATGATGCCGGACACCATCCCGATGTCAAAGTTTCCTACAATAAAGTCACTCTCATTCTGACGACTCACGACGCAGGAGGACTCACGCAACTCGATTTTGATGTTGCCAGAATAATTAACCAGTTATTGTCCGATAATCCAGAGGAAATATCTCGATAAAACTGTCAAGTCAAAAATTAGATTCTCTCTGTATATTTTTCTACAAACTTAGTGAATATACCAAACCACTTGTCATGATTCTTACCATAAAAATCCTATTTAATTTATAAACAAACCATTAAAAGTATCAAGTTTTCTTAAAATGATTGACAAATCCCCAATGCAACCGTATCTATTTGGTCTTAAGCACTCCAATCGAGACTTTACAAAACATAAAAGTTGGGGTAAGAATCAGTTTAATAGTTCATTTCCAGCAGCGCTTGCTTGTTATATGGGATCTAAAAATATAAATCCTATATATTTGAAAGTTAATAATGATTTGACTATCGATCGCGATGAAATCCCCATATCTAGAGTCTTAGGATTAGACTATAATTCACCCCATCTATTTTTTGCGTTTGAACGAGACTATCTACCCTATCAGAATCTAGTGATTGGAACTTTACCTAGAGTTGATTTAGTGACAATGGATACAGAGAAAGATCTTTGTTTACAAGGACTGGAAATAAAATTAACTGCTTTACCAGATCATACAACCTGTAATCTCCCTGAAGATCGATATAGTTGCGAACTTGTCGTCCGACCTCCTACTATAATTTATTTATCTATTAGTTTTGCAAAAACATACCAAAACGATCGGGAAAATCTTCTTGCTTTTTTACAGCCAGTATGTAGTAAAATCAAAGATTGGACAGACCCAAAAATTATTTTAGCACTATTACCAGAACTCATTGAAACAATAGATATAATATCAAAAGCGCGAGTTAGCGAACAATTTCCTATAGTCATGCAGCCAATTTGGAAAACTGAAGGTAAATCAGCAAAATTATGCGATCGCTGCCTTGATATCATTATGTGGAGTAATTTTGCCTTTACCAGACTATTCATAGAAGCGGCAAAAAGCGAAATCAACCATTCTAGAATCTCTCGACATAAACGCTGTGTTGCTTGGTTCGCAAAAATGCTTTATGATTTTGCTACAGGAGGAAAAATTAATTACGAAGAGACTATAGATGAAATGTCTTTTAATACAAAAAATGATAAAGCATTTGCCTTGAGTGGAATGAGAACATATCAATACATGAAATCTCCTATACTCACAAATCCAAGGATAAGAAAAAATGAAATCAAGAATATAATATTAGGAGGTGGAGAACTTTTACTTAGTCCAGAACGAAGATTTGATGCTGTTATTTTAAATACACCCGGTTTATTTGATTAAGGTCATGAAAGGAATAGATTTATTTTCGGGTTGTGGTGGTTTATCCTTGGGATTTCAAAATGCAGGATTTGAAATTCTTGCTGCTTTTGATAATTGGCAAACGGCAATAGAAATTTATCGTCAAAATTTCAAGCACAAAGTTTATTATAGAAATCTTCAAAGATGGCAAGAAAACATTGATTTTTTTCGTAAATTCGATCCCGATTTCATTATTGGCGGCCCTCCTTGTCAAGATTTTTCGAGTGCGGGAAAACGAGATGAAAATCTAGGCAATGGAGATCTAACGCTCTCTTTTGCTAATATTGTTGTTGCTCTTTTACCTCGTCTTTTTGTCATGGAAAACGTCGAACGTTTTAACAAGACAGAAAGATATAAGATATCCAAAGCAATTTTCAAAAATGCAGGTTACGGAATTACGGAAAAAATATTAGATGCTAGTTTATGTGGTGTGCCTCAGAAACGAAAAAGGTTTTTTTGGATTGGCATCTATGAGGATAAAAATGAAGCACTCCTTCCCTATCTAGATACTCATCTAGCAACAAAACCTATGACCGTCCGCGATTACTTACAAGATAGATTAGAAATTCAGTATTACTATCGGCATCCAAGAAGTTATCAAAGACGAGGAATTTTTAGTATTGATGAGCCAAGTCCTACGATTAGAGGGGTGAATCGTCCCATCCCTAAAACATATAAAACACATCCTAGAGATGCTGCCCCCTTGTCACCAGAAATTCGACCCTTAACAACGCGAGAAAGAAGTTATATTCAAACCTTTCCCGAAGACTTTATTTTTACCGGATCGAAAACCGATCGCGAACAAGCAATTGGAAATGCTGTTCCCATTAAACTTGCTGAATATGTTGCTTGCTGTATCTTAAAATATTGGCGCGATCGAGTGCATAGTCACTAAAATGCAACCCAAATCTCAAGATTTTATTTATAAGAGTCGGGACGACATTGAGAGATAATAATCGAGCATCAAGTCACTGGAGAGAAGTCCTTTCATGGGAAAACTAGCACTGCTGAGCGTTTCGGATAAAACGGGAATTGTCGAACTCGCCCGCCAATTGGTCGAAGAATTTGCTTTTGAACTCCTCAGTAGTGGCGGGACTGCGAAAGTGCTGCAAGATGCAGGCATTCCCGTGATGAAAGTTAGCGACTACACGCGATCGCCAGAAATTTTAGGGGGACGAGTAAAAACGCTGCACCCGCGCATTCACGGGGGAATTTTGGCTCGCAAGGATCTGCCCCAAGATTTGCAGGAACTAGAGGAAAATGATATTCGTCCTTTGGATTTGGTGGTGGTGAATCTTTATCCTTTTGAAGCAACCATTGCCAAACCCGATGTTACTGTTGCAGAAGCTATTGAAAAAATCGATATCGGCGGTCCGACTTTACTGCGGGCGGCGGCAAAAAACCATGCACATTTAACGGTTTTATGCAACCCCGATCGCTACGATGATTATCTGAAAGAACTGCGCAACTCTAACGGTGAAATCTCCCTCGAATTTCGCCAACAAAGAGCGATGGAAGGGTTTATGATGACGGCAGCTTACGATCGCGCCATCTCGACTTATTTCGCCGAATTAAACGCAACGGAAGCGCCCTTTTCCCTCTTCGCAGAACCCCTGCAAACCCTGCGTTATGGCGAAAATCCTCACCAAAAAGCAACTTGGTACAAAATCGGAGAACAAGGCTGGGCGATCGCGGAAAAATTACAAGGAAAAGAACTCAGCTACAATAATTTAGTAGACTTAGAAGCCGCCCGACGCATTATTAAAGAGTTTACCGGAGAACCCACCGCCGCCGTTTTAAAACATACCAATCCTTGCGGCGTGGCGATCGCACCCACCCTAGCGGAGGCTTACGAAAAGGCATTTAATGCCGATTCTATCTCTGCATTTGGCGGGATTGTCGCCCTCAGTCAACCCATTGACGTTCCCACCGCTAAGGCTCTCAAAACGACCTTTTTAGAATGCGTTGTTGCCCCTGGTTGTGACGAAGAAGCCAAAGCAATTCTAGCGAAGAAATCTAAATTACGGGTGTTAATTTTGCCCGAGTTTAATGAAGGAGCATTGACAACAGTGAAAGCGATCGCAGGTGGCATTTTAGTTCAAGCAGCCGATGAAATTGAAGATCGATCGGAAAGCTGGACGATCGCCACGGAAAAGCAACCCAGCGAAGCAGAATTGGCAGAAATGTTATTCGCTTGGAAAGTTGCCAAGCACGTTAAATCTAATGCCATTGTTATCACCTGCGATCGCGTCACCGTGGGGGTAGGTGCGGGACAAATGAATCGCGTCGGTGCTGCTAAAATCGCCCTAGAACAAGCGGGAGAGGCAGCAAATGGCGCTTGCCTTGCCAGTGACGGTTTCTTCCCCTTTGACGATAGCGTCAGGACTGCAGCCACAGCCGGAATCAAAACCATTATTCAACCCGGCGGTTCAATTCGCGATAAAGACTCCATTGCCGCCGCCAATGAATTAGGATTGGTCATGGTTCTCACCGGAGTCCGACATTTTTTGCATTAACTTGGCAATTCTTACTCGCGCGCTTCGCCCAAAATCCGCCGAAAGAATCAGCGCGCTCGCCCAGCCAAGCAGGTTGCGACCCAGAGGCAAGGTAAGATAAGGAGAACCCTGTTTTTTCAAAGTTACAATGTTAACCTCAATGGACTTTCGCGGTGTGTTCTCGCCGCGCTTCTTTAATAACTTCTTCCCCATTCCTGCAACAAATACCCCCATTATCGGCAGTCAAACGCCAGATTTTCTCCTCCCCGATATTCGCAATCAAACCACCGTCAGACTGTCAGATTATCGCGGCAAAAAAAACATTATCGTTGACTTCACTCGAATCTTTACCGAAAAACAATATTGTCCCCTCTGCTACCCTCACCTTCAAAAACTGAACGAAAACTACGAACGTTTTGCCGAGAGCGGAACGGAAATCTTTTTAATAACCAGCACCGATCGCCGTCAAAGCCAGCAAATCGTCCGCGATCTGGGGCTAAAAATGCCCCTCTTGAGTAATCCCAGTTGCGATGTTTTTCGGACTTATTGCGTCGGGCAAGCTCTCGGCGCTCCTTTACCCGCCCAGTTTATTATCGATCGCCAAGGCATTCTACGCTACAAGCATTTATTTTCCTTCCTCGATCCGAATGCACCCATCGAAAAATTGTTAGAGCGATCCGCTCTCGATTAAACTTCGGATCTCGAAGTAAATTTATTGTTTGTGCCGATCTTCTCCTTTTCCATTGCGACGATAATGAACGCGATCGAACTCTTTGGGCCTAATCGTTTCTCCCTCGCCTTGTAACAGCCCCGATACCCCTTCTTGACCGATTTCCGAACGAACCGAACGATCGGGTTGAGCGCGATCGAGAGTTGGATCTCCATCTTCCGGTTCGTGATACGTCGCAATATAGCCCTCGTAGTTGCGAAGAACCACCTTATTCGTTCCCTGACTGATGAGATACTGAGGCATTACAGGAATTTTTCCCCCACCCCCGGGCGCGTCAATAACATAAGTAGGAATGGCATAGCCGCTGATATGACCTTGCAGCCCTTCCATAATTTCGATTCCCCTCGCAACTTTAGTGCGAAAATGCCCTGCACCCTTCACCAGATCGCACTGATAAAGATAGTAAGGGCGAACGCGATTTTTCACTAATTTGCACAAGAGTTCTTTTTGGATGTCAAGGCGATCGTTAATCCCCGCCAGCAACACGCTTTGATTGCCCAAAGGAATACCCGCATCCGCCAATTTCGATAGAGCCGCGCTCAATTCTGGGGTGATTTCCTTCGGGTGATTGATATGGACGTTAATCCAGAGGGGATGGTATTTTCGCAGCATGGTACAGAGTTCGTCCGTGATGCGTTGCGGCAGAAAAACCGGGACTCGCGTGCCAATGCGCACGATTTCCAAATGCTCGATCTCCCGCAATCGCAACAGAATATAATCGAGGAGAAGGGGAGAAAGCGTTAACGGATCGCCTCCACTGAGCAGTACATCGCGAATTTGGGGAGTTTGACGGATGTAATCGAGTTGTCTCTCGAGGTCTGGCTTCCTAAAGGTTTGCTTAAAGTCTCCCACCAAACGAGAGCGCGTACAATAGCGACAATAGCTCGCACAGTGAGTCGTTACTAACATGAGGACGCGATCGGGATAGCGATGAACCAAGCACAGAACGGGACTGTGTTCGTCTTCAGCCAAGCTATCTGCTTGCATGCCTTCAAACGCCAAAAGTTCTCGTCCCAAGGGAATCACTTGGCGGCGAATGGGACAATTTGGATTGTCGGGATCGATTAAATTGGCAAAATAGGGCGTGATATCGACGCGAAATTTATTTTGTGCCGTTAAACCTTGAATTTCCTCTGGCGTTAAGTCGATAATTTGGGCTAATTCCTCCAAAGTATTCAAGCGATTGCTCAACTGCCAATGCCAATCATTCCACTGTTTAGGAGAAACATTGCTCCAGGGTGTTGAATGGGCATTGAAAAGCGGTTGGGTTGCAAGAGATTGGCTGGGTGACATTTTTGTTCTTGTCAGAATTGGTCTGATAATGGTCAATACAAGATTTAGTTTTCAGGAGGTAGAATTTTTCATAACGAGCCAGTGGCGAGTTGCCATCGCCGCGATCGATCCTGTACGATCGTCCTACCTTGTCATGCTTTTCTAGTGTAACAATTTTTTCAAAATTATCACCGTTCAAGAATATATTATGTCAAAAATTGTATCTATCCATTCCTACCGAGGAGGAACCGGAAAATCAAATTCCACTGCGAATTTAGCGGCTACCGTTGCGAGTTATGGATACCGAGTTGCTGTGGTAGATACGGATATTCAATCTCCGGGAATTCACGTACTATTTGGTTATGGTGACGGTCGGCAATTAGAGCCTTGTCTCAATCAGTATCTTTGGGGAAAATGTAGTATTGCTGATGCCGCTCACGATGTCACTCATGTCTTGGGAGGCAATAAACAAGAGAAAAGTAAAATTTTTCTTGTTCCTTCTAGTGTCAAAGCCAGTGAAATCGCTCGGGTGTTACGAGAAGGGTATGATGTTGGCTTATTAAACGATGGATTTGATATGTTACTGGAAGATTTAAAGCTAGATTATCTATTTATTGATACCCATCCCGGGTTGAATGAAGAAACCCTTCTTTCCATTACGATTTCTGATATTTTAGTGTTGATTTTGCGACCGGATCGACAAGATTATCAAGGTACAGCAGTCACTGTCGATGTCGCGCGCAAGTTAGAAGTTCCGAAAATGTTAATGGTGGTCAATAAAGCACCCACCAGTTTTAATTTTCAGGCACTACAAGAAAAAGTCGAGCAAACGTATGATGTTCCCGTAGCAGGTGTTTTACCCCACTCGGATGAGATGATGATTCTAGCCAGTGAAGGGATTTTTACGTTGAAATATCCCGACAATCCTTTGACGCAAACGATTGACAGTATCGCGCGGGATATTACGGCTTAATCAATTCAAAATTTAAAATTCAAAATGAGGATTCTGACGATCGCGCTTCTTTTTCCAGAACCGTGTAGATGCGCGTGAGTTTGGCTTTACCTTTGAGAGAGACATTCCCCAAAAATTGATACTGAAAAGATTCAATTGAGGAGGAAGCCAGAGAGAGCAGCGCTTGATAGACGGGTTCGTCAAACAAAATTTGATTGATAATCGCGCGACTCATCAAACGGGACGCAATATTAACGGTATCGCTGAGAATATTGAACTCTCTGCGGCCGCGACTCGCACCGATTTCCGCCGCAAATACCCGCCCGAGGGAAATGCCGATCTGACAAGCAATCCGAACGGTTTGGCGATTGACTGAAAACGGTTGAAAATTAACAATTAACTCGCGGATCTGACAAGCTGCGCGGATTGCCCGCAAAGAGCAATCGGAGCGAGCATCGAGAACGCCAAAATAAATAACAATATCGGAGCTATCTAAGTGATAAGTGGGATTTCTCATGACTCCCCCGGCATCGGTTACGATCGCATCGATACGAGAAAAAAGGTGAGAGCAGCCTGTGACAAAATCTTCGGCTTCGGAATCGCGCAAGCGATCGGCAGCATCGGACAAGCCGAGTAAGTTAACAAACATCACCGTCGGGACGAGAAACGCCGGCGGGATGGATCTGCGCTCCGTATTTTCAACGAGTAAAGCCAAGACGGGTTCCGGCACATAACGGGCAAGAGGTTCGATTTGTTGCAAGAGATTCTCGATTTCTTGCGTAATTCCCTCTATGCCGCGATCGAATAAAAGCGCTCGCATTCTGCGTCGTTGTTTGATGGCGAGGTCGTATTCCCCCAAAGTCTCGTCGCTGAGGTCGTCAATGACCAGATGCCGGGGATGGCGACCCGCTTCGAGACGAAATTGCGATCGCGCCCGCATGGTGGCCGCCGCACTCAGACAAACCCGTCCCACCCGTCCGGCCCCTTCAGTTTGTTTGGCAATTTGCACGTCCTTTCCCAACAAAACTCGCATCATCCGTAACGGCGTGCCGATATCCGCCGCGAGAAATTTTCCCGAATGAATGCCCACCCGCATTTTTAGAGACAGGCAGCCCCGAGGGGTTTCAATATTTTCAAATTCTTCCATGGCGCGCTGCATCCGCAAACCCGCCCGAATGGCGCGGGGGAGGTCTGTCTGGGCGCGATCGCGGCTAAATTCCACCAAGACCGCATCTCCGGTAAACTCCAGCAAATCTCCCCCCGATTTACCGATAATTTCGATGATGGCTTCAAAATAGCGCTGCAAAATTGAGAGTAATATTTCCGCCCCGAGGGAGCGATCGCCCATATTGGCTTCCATTAACGGCGTAAACCCGGCTAAATCGGTAAATAACAAGGTGCCTTGGTGCCACGCATAACGAATTTTGCCCGCCTCGGGGGGATTTGTGGCAATCTGTAGGGGAAGATAGTCCTTGAGGCTGGCGTGTAACGTGCGCAGATGCTCAAAAATCCCCATCAGAGTATCGGCATCGGGGGAATCGTTTCCCAAAGCACTATAAAATCGGGAAGGCAGCAAAAAATGCAGTTTTGGTTCGAGTTGGGCAAGGGAATGAAGAACCATATTTCAATGAACCTTTCGACAAGCTCAAGGCAAGTAATTATTAATTATCAATTATCAATGAACGATAACCAACCCTTCGAGTTTATCTCCTAGGAAATCAAAAATCACGCCTGACTCGGCCGCGAGCCTGTTGCCAAAGCGGTTAAGAATTGTTATGGATATTATTGTCTGGGAAAAAAATTTAAGTTATGAAAATACGTTTCGTTGCAATCGCCCTTCTCTCCGCCGGATTCAATTTAGTTTTCTCTGCCTCCGGGCGCTCTCAATCGTTGAACGAGATGCTTCAGAATGCGATTTGCGCTCAAGACTGGCGGGGTGCACTACAAACTTTACAAGAGATCGAGCGAATTGCGCCGGAACACGCTTCTCGCTTGACAACTTATCGCAGTCGCTTGCAAGATCTGGCCGCGCGGGGAATCTATCGTCCGGAATGGGACTGTAGCGGTGGCGGTTTCCCTGCCAGTACGACTCCATCTTTACCGACTGCCGCAGCCCCATCCTCCCAGAGTGGGGTTTTTCGGATTCCGATTAAAGATATTCGCGGGGGAACTCCGGTCATTGATGTAACTTTTAACGGTACGGAAACGTTTGAGATGCTTTTCGATACTGGCGCGACCACAACTTTAATTTTGCCGAGTATGGCAGCCAAACTCGGACTAGAAACCTTGGGGAATGCCGATGCAACGGTCGCGGATGGCAGAACGAGTAAAGTTAATATTTCTCGTGTCAACTCTCTGCAAGTGGGCAATCTAGAACTCAATGATGTTACCGTAACTTTCGATCCCGGTGCTGATGAAGCGGGCTTAGAAGGAATGGGTTTGCTCGGTCAAAATGTCTTTCAAAATTATGATGTCTTACTCAAACAAGATGAGATTGAATTGTACGAACGGGGAGCAGAATAATTTTGGTATTAACAAGCAAAAATTTTCTTACAAGAAAGAAGAGCCAGAAAACAATTGATTGCCGAAGTTGACAGATAACGACTTGTAAGTTGTATTGCCAGAACGATTTTCCGCTTCCGCATTTTTGCGATAGGCAGGGGCGATGGGAAGATTAATACAAAATTGGGTTCCGCGATCGACTTGGGAATAACATTCGAGGCTGCCGCCATGGGTTTCCGTGACAATTTGATAGCTAATTGCCATCCCCAACCCCGTTCCCTTACCGACGGGTTTTGTCGTGAAGAAAGGCTCGTAAATGCGTTGGAGGGTGTTGGCCGGAATGCCGCAGCCATTATCGGAAATATAAATAGAAACCCATTTGTCGCCGATCGCTTGGGTGCGAATGCGAATTTCTGGGAAGGGTTGTTGGTTGTGGGTTGCTTGCGCTGAGTTTTGCCGAAGTGTTGGTTGTGGGTTGCTTGCGCTGAACTTTGCCGAAATGTTGGTTATGGGTTGCGCGATGGGTGATTGATAGCTCGTTTCCAGTGCGTCGATCGCGTTGCTGATAATATTCATAAAAACTTGATTCAACTGTCCCGCATGGCAAACAATGCGGGGTAAGTCGCCATAATCTTTGATAATTCTAATTGCAGGCATATTCCCTCTGGCTCTGAGACGATGATGCAAAAACATCAGCGTGCTATCTATCCCTTGGTGAAGATCGGCAGGTTTGGCTCCGTCACCGTCCAAACGGGAGAAAATTCGCAACGAAAGCACGATTTTTTGAATGCGATTGACTCCTTCTTGCATGGAAGCCAACAGTTTGGGTAAATCGATTTTAGTAAATTCGAGATCCATCTCTTCCGCCTTCTCGATAATATCGGGATGGGTTTGCGGATACTGTCTCTCGTAGAGTTGCAGGAGTTCGAGCAAGTTTTCGGCATACTCTAGGGCGTGGGAGAGATTGCCGTTGATAAAGTTAATCGGATTATTGATTTCATGGGCAACTCCGGCAATAGTATGGCCCAAACTCGACATTTTTTCACTTTGTACCAGTTTGGCTTGAGTGTGTTTGAGTTCTTCTAACGCTCGTTGCAGTTGTTCGGCACGTTCTTGTGCCTGACGGGCTGTGGTTTGACTCTTTCTGTATAAGAGCGCCCGTTCGAGGGCGATCGCAATCTGTCCGGCAAAAATATCTAGGAGTTTCAAGTCTTCAGTGGTGTAGCGATCGGGGGTTTTGCTGCCAATGACGATCGCACCGATTGCCTGTTCTTCGACTTTAAGCGTAATACAAATCAGAGAGGACAATAAACGATCGCGACTGCCCGCCCTGGGATCGGCTGCCACATTATTAACAATTTCTCTGCAACCTTTTTGGACAATTGTACCGACCAAACCGCAAGCCAGCATCAAACAATCTCGCGGCGCATAAACTGTGCCAAAAGCGGAAAGCACTTCTAACATACCCGAGGTTTTTTCGAGGAGAAAAATCGCGCCATTACTAGAAGGAATGAGGGTTTGCAGTTCTGAAATGGCCAAGCTGGCAATCTCCTCTAATTCCAAACTGGCAGTAATTTTCGTCGAGAGATCCTGAAATAAATCCATCTCTTGGTATCGTTCCAATAATTCCGTGGCGAGGGATTTTTTCTCAATTTCTTGTTGCAAGATACAAGCAAGTAGGGGTGCGATCGCGGCAGCTTTTTCATTTCCCCCGACCCAACCGATTGTTTCTCCAGCCAGAATAATGGGATATTTTCGATCGTGGCTGTCGCGCGCTTCGCCTATCAATATCTCGCCTTGTTTATCTTCAATGGAAATACAGGCTTGGCAACGCTCGATCGCCTCTCGAATCGACGCTTTAATATGTTTTTTTGCTATCGCACTTTTAAGATTGATGGATGCCATTGTTAAAACTCGGATCTGATTAAATGGAAGCGCGATATTAGTCAAAGCTTCTGAAATCTATTCGAATTATAAAAATTAATTGTGAAAAACTTGTGAAGGATTTCTGTAAAGTTGATAAAGGTTTCAGCAACTTCACGGATACATCCCTATGTTTTTAATCATTTTTTTATTTTTCTACCAATCGATCCAGTCGTTCTCGCATCGCTAACTGCATCAGGGAACGTAAAAGCGTCAAAAACCAAAACCCCGAAAAGCAAAAAATGACGATCGCCCAATTGGTAATTCCACCGACGACGAGTAAGGTTGCCGATATTAACGAAAATCCCGATAAACAGGTATAGATCAAACATTTCACGGCCAAATTCAGCCGCTTGAGGGCGCGATCGCTCGTTTCCGATTTGACTCGCAATTCTACTTCGCCGCGATCGAGTCGTTCTTGTAGGTTCTGGAGGGCGAGTTCGACGCGACTGGGGCGATCGAGGCGCTCTTTCACAAAAATTCCCGCCTGTCGGAACGTTTGGCGAACTAAATTACCTTTCTTCGCCGATTGAGTCAGTTTGGTTAAAAATGGCTGGCTGGCAGCGACCAGATTATACTGGGGATTGAGAGCGCGAGCGATACCGTCAAGAGTGGAAACAGATTTAATCACAAACATCATTTCCGAAGGCAGGCGAAAAGGCTGCTTTTCAAACATGAGATAAACTTCACCGCTCATTTGCTCGAAAGCGCCCAAATCGATGGGTTTTTCTCGGAATTGCTCGAGAATGAAAGCCACTAAACGCCTCACTGGAGTCATATCCGGTAAGGGTTCGATCAAGCCCATGTAGACCAAACTTTTGACGACGGCATCAGTATCTTTGCGCATAACGGCAAAGAAGGTATTAATCATTTCATCTTTGGCCATGCTTTTCACTTCTGCCATAGTGCCGAAATCATAGAAAATGATTTTGCCGTGGTCGTCTACGGCCATATTGCCGGGATGGGGATCTGATTGAAAAAAACCATCTTCCAACAGTTGCTTGAGATAGCACAAGATCCCCATTTGGATGAGGCGATCGGGATTGAGATTGCGGGATTCAATGGCGGCGCGATCGTCGATTTTGATACCAGGTAGATATTCCAACGTTAAAACTCGTTGGGCGGTATAGCGCCAGTACACGCGGGGCGCGAGAATCTGGGGATAATCGCGAAAATTGCTTTGAAAACGCTCGGCATTTTTCCCTTCGTGAATGTAGTCGATTTCTTGATAAAGTAGCTCGAAGAATTCGCGATAGAGATGTTCTAAATTATATTTTTTGACTTTGGGAAAATAGCCTTCCAGCAAGTTGATTAAGCGATGCAGCACTTCAAAATCCAGATTGAACAGGCGTTCGAGTCCGGGACGCTGCACTTTAACCACCACTTTTTCCCCCGTGGGTAAAATTGCGCGATGCACTTGTCCCAAACTGGCGGCAGCGATGGGGGTTTCTTCAAACTCTCGAAATAACTCCGAGATGGGGCTGCCTAATTCGCTTTCGATCGCAGCGATCGCTTCTCGGGAGGGAAATGGCGGTACGCGGTCTTGCAGTTGTTCGAGGGCTTCAATATAGGGTAAGGGAATAATATCCGATCGCGTTGAGAGTGCCTGTCCGATTTTAATAAAAGTCGGCCCTAACTCTAACAATTGTGTGGCTAGCCAGCGAGCATGACGATGCTGCCGGGCGATTGATGAATTCCCTGAAATTTTATCCCACCCCAAAGCCAGAAAAAAACGAGTGGCAACGCTAAAAACATCAATTTTGCGCCGCCACGGCGAATATCGCTCTCGCTGCCAACGCTTGACTTTTACAGATGCACGCATTTGGATTGGTTATTTGTTGTTTGTTGTTTGTGTCTTAGTGCGCGTTCCCTTGCGTCTTTCGCCGACGCGGGGTCGCACCGCTTGTTTGTTGTTTGTTATTGGTTTATCCCCTCTTGCTCTCCCTCTTTTATACTCTCCCTTTTTTCCACTCCCCCTCTTGGGAGGGAGCTGGGGGGTGGGTTATTGTTGGTTGTTTCCCTTGATAATTGTTCATTGTTCATTATTCATTGAAAAGGGGAGGATTAGCGTAAAGCGAGTTTCGCCGCGCTGGCGATCGCTTGCCACGCGACTCCATACTTCAATTTTGCCATTAAGATGTTGCACTAATCCCTTAACTAAAGCAAGACCCAAACCCGTTCCGGCGATCGCTTGTTGGGTAGCTTCTTTGCCTCGGGTGAATTTCTCAAAAATACTCTCGATATTTTCGGGAGGAATGCCCTCGCCGTTATTGACAATATCGAGGGCAATACTATCCTTCTCTTGCCCGTCTTGCCTGCGCTCGATCTCGATATAAACCGTACTCTCGGGATCGGAGTATTTGCCAGCATTGGCCAACAATTCTTGTAGAATGCGCTGCAAGCTGTCGCGATCGGAGTAGAGAAAAATAGGGCGATCCGCGTTGTTTGCTAGGGTGTCATTTTGCCGATCGCCTGCCCCTTGGCGATCGCGGATGACCAGTTGTACACCTTTCTCCTGCCATGTCTGGTTAAACGTCCCTTGAAATTCTCGAATCATCTCGTTGAGATTTATTTTTGTGAGTTGCAAGTCAATTTGTTGGCTTTCGAGTTTTTGCAAGGCAAGGAGATCTTGAATGAGATTGTACTCTCGTTCCCATTCTCGCTCCAACATTTCCAGATATTTATCTTGGCGTTCTGGGGGCAGTCCGGGCTGACGCAACATTCGAATTGCCATTTTCATCGTCGTCAGAGGGGTTCGCAATTCGTGACTGACAGAATCGAGAAACTGGTCTTTAAGTTCGATCAACTGGCGCAGTTGCTCGACTTGTTTGCGGGTCTGTTCGTAGAGCTTGGCCTGTACTTCCATACTGCCTTGCAGTTGAGCGGTTCGTTTGTTGACGAGGGACTGTACCCGCTCGATCGTGCGCTTGTAAATGGTGGTCGTGGCAATTTGTGCCCCCGCCCAACGTGCCAAACCAATTTCTCCCGTTTGCCAAGCATAGGGGCGATCGCGTTGGAATAAGAAAAAACCCAACACGAGGGAGGGGTTGCTAGCCGCGCCGATCAGGGGCACCAACAATAGGGCGGGAAAGCGATCCGGGTGTAAAAAAGGCGGAATTTCTGGAGTTGAATTGCATTCCCAAGTATTGAGTGCCAAGGGTTGAGGAGAGCATTGCCAAGCCACAATGCAGCAGGGGCAGTCTTTTAGCCAAAGAGAAGTATCTGTCTGGATTTTGGGGATTGCTGCATCGGCCGTCCACTGATGGGCGATCGTAAAACTGGCTCGAGGCACGCTCTTAATCTCGTGGCGATCGTAAAAAGGATCGCTGTACTTGAGTAAAAGAATTGCACCCCGCTCGACGTGTAAGGCTTTTGCTGCGATCGCCAGAATGGAATCGAGATCGGGTTGTCCGGTACTGTTTTGAAATTGTTCGAGGAGAACTTGATAGGCTGTATCGAGATGGGTTTGTCTCTGAAAGTTGACATGATTGAAAGCGAGAGCAATGGCGTTGGCGATCGCTTCTTCTCCTTCGACAGAAAAATCCGGCGGTTTTTCCCCCTCAATTCCCAAAACAATTGTTCCTTCTGAGGGGGTGGGAATGCAATGCACTCGTTCCAAAGGAAGGGGAGAAGAGGAGATTTCCGCGATCGCGTTGGCGAAGAGTTGCGCCTTAATTTCTTCGGCAAGGGAACGATCCCGATCCGCCTGCCAGTAACCGTTAAGATCGGACTCGGGGGCAAGGCGATCGCCCACGAGCAAACAGGCGATCGCACCGAGTTTTCGACCCGTCATTTCCGCAACCGTGGCGAGAAGATGGGGGGTCGGGGTGGGAGAAAGCAGCAATTTGAGAATTTCTTGCCCGAATTGCCAAGCATTCAATTCGTTGAACTCACTCATCTTTTCCTCCCGTTCCGGTAGCCTTCGAGGAAGGGGCAGGGGGGGAGAGATGCGGTCTGGGCGTTAATCGTTTTGGGACGCTTTTTTCCATTTCTCTCCTCTTTCTGGTCTCGTTCTTATCTCTGTTTTAACCTGTTCTCATTGCTGTTCTTTCGCCCGGGCGCGAGCCACCTCGCTATTCTTTTGGTAGAATTCCACGCGATCGCGAGCCGTGCTATAACGGGGGTCGTTTTGAGGGACGGCTGCCATCAATTGGGCGGCTTGTTGCCAGCGATCGGATAGGTCGAGCCATTCCGCTTCGGTTTGGGCGATTTGTCCTTTAAGGGCGATCGCTTCGGCCAATTGTACGGCTTCGGCAAATGGGTCTTGCGGAGTTGGGGGCGGATTAGAGAGATTGGGAGTCGGTAGGATGACCGTGGTTGGTGCTGCCACTTCTGGAGAGGATTCGGATTGTACGGGAGAAGCGGGAGCAGCGGCCGGACTGGCGGGAGATTCGGGGCGAACGATGGGAGCAGCAGGAGCAACCGAAGAGAGGTCGGAGTTCAAAAAAGGGAAGAGTTCCCGCCAGCGAGACCCTTGGAAGTTTTGCTCCTGCCAATTGTTATAGGCCAGCCCGGCCAAAAAACTAACCCCACACAATCCCACCATACCTAAAATATTGCGAAGGCGTGAGGAGGAATGGGCAACTGACCCGGTTGAGGAGAGGGAAGACGTTGCACTACTATTGCCGATCGCACTGCGGTTTCTGGGCGGGGAAAACCATTTTTGGAGAAGATTGGGTTTTTTGAGGAGGATTTCTTGAGACCAGAGAATCTCATTTTCGGGGTTGCGATGGATATCGTCGAGCCAAACGAGTTGCTGTTCGATGGCGATCCGACTGCAAATATTAACGCGACGCAGGTTTTTCGGTGCAATTCCTTCTAAAATTTCTCGCAGTCGTGCAGTGAGAACGGACTGTTCGAGTTGTTCCCGGTCTTTTGCCTCGCACAAGACTTGTAATATTCCTTTTTCTAGAACCGCCCGGGTTCTGACTCCCATATCGGCCAAGCAATCGTTCATAATTTGCACGATCGCCGCTACACTTCCTTGATGAGCCTGTTTTGCAATTTCATCCATATTCTGCTTTGGCACGTCGGCGATCGCCGATTCCCATACTCATATCTAAAACTTTACCAAAAAATGGGTAGAATACCCCTGATGGGGATCCCTCGCAATTTTGTTCGGAGAGAAAAAATCTGATGCTTTTAAAATCCACGACGCGCCATATTCGCGTCTATGCGGCGCAACTGCAAGAAAATGAGTTAGTCGAGAGCAATAATGTTCTCACCCTTGATGTAGACCCCGACAATGAATTTAACTGGAATGAAGATTCCCTGCAACAAGTGTATCGAAAATTTGACGATCTGGTTGAAGCCTATAACGGTCAAGATTTAACAGAATACAATTTGCGTCGGATTGGTTCCGACCTCGAGCATTTTGTTCGCGCTCTTTTGCAAAACGGCCGGCTCAGTTACAATTTGCAAGGGCGCGTGGCCAATTACAGCATGGGACTCCCTCGCGTTGAGAGTCCGGACAGTGACGGAAAATATTAGTATTAATCGACGCGATGAATTTTTGGGATTATAAGCCTTGGTGGTGTCAGCCTTGGTCGATTTTACTGACGGGAATGGGAGCGATCGCTTCGAGTTGGTTGTTGGCGCGATCGCTTTGGCTAACGGTTCTCGTGACCCTGCCCGTTCTCTTATGGTGGTTCTATTTTTTAATTCTCGTCCCTCGCCTTGTTGAGGAAACGATGGACAAAGAGAAGGGAGGAAGTTCGGGGAGTTAGCGATCGCTCCTGATTCGCAGGAGTAAATAGAGCAATAAAGCCAGTGTTGTTCCAAATCCCAATAGCGGGGATTGACTTGATAGAGTCAAAATGAGAACAAAAATTTCGAGCAGAGTTTGGAAGGTGTCGAGTTCCATATTTGAGGCATTGAATTCTACACTTTCATCAAAGCGCGAGGCTTTTTGAGTTCGGGAGGGAGAATGAGTCGGAAAAGTGTGATTTGCACAGAACTTCAACTTGATTTCAAACTTGTTCCCGAGTTCCCGCAATTTTCTAATTCGGGATTTATGATGTGAGTAGCATTCCGAGCTATTTACTATGTCACGCTCTCTCAAAGTCCGTCCCGATCGCATTGAAGAGATCAAATTTGCCGTCAAGCGGAATGGTTTCCCTCGCCAGCAAGATTTGGCTGAGGATTTGAAAATCTCGTTGGCAACTCTCAGCAGCTATCTTAATGGTAGACCTGTAGACTATTGCAATTTTGTTGATATTAGCGAACGACTGGGACAAGATTGGCAAACTCTTGCAGATCTTTCCGATAATGGCATTGCAAGGAAAGAGTCAACCCTTGCGATCGCTCCGGATCTGCACCCATTTATTTACATCAAACGTCCGGCGATCGAAGAAAACGCCTATGAAGAACTACGGCGATCGGGTGCTTTAGTGCGTGTTAAAGCCCCGCAATTGATGGGAAAAACGTCTTTATTGATTAGATTGATGGAGCGGGTGAGAAAACAAGGCGATCGCGTTGCTTATATCAATCTTAATCTGGCTAAAAAGGACGATTTAGAAGATATCGATTGCTTTTTCAAGTGGTTTTGTATCGTGACGGGTCAGGCGCTAGGATTGGAAAATCGCATCAAGGATTATTGGGATGAGGAGTTCTCGACGAGTAAAGTTGATTGTACTGACTATTTTGAAAAATATCTTCTCTCGCAAAATGATTTTCCCCTGATTCTGTGTTTGGATGAAGTTGAAAGAATATTCCCTTATCAGGGAGTAGCACAGGAATTTTTAGGATTGCTGAGAGCATGGCACGAACAAGCAAAAGTACGTCCGATTTGGGGGAAAATCCGTTTGGTACTGGCGCATTCAACTGAGGTTTACGTTCCTTTAAATATCAATGAATCGCCGTTTAATGTCGGATTGTCGGTTGAATTACCAGAGTTTAATGAAGCGCAGATTTTAGAACTGACTCGACTGCACGAATTGAATTGGACAGAACAAGAAGTTCGGCAGCTCATGGCAATTGTAGGAGGACATCCCTATCTCGTCGAACGAGCGCTCTCTCAACTCAAGGGAGACAAGAATAAAACCTTAGAAGAATTACTCGATTCTGCCGTATTGGACTCCGGGATATATGGGAATCATTTGCGACATCTATGGAATGCGATCGCGCCCAAGGAAGAGCTATTAAAAGCCTTAAAAGCGGTTTGTTTTGCATTTCATCCCGTTCGTTTGGATTCTTTTTCTAGCTTTCAGTTGGATAGCTTGGGAGTCATTCTCATACAAAAAGACGGTGCGATCGTGCGTTGTAATTTGTATCGACAATATTTTAGCGATCGCTTGGGAGAAAGACAATGAAAGAAGAAAAGATGCCCAAATATCAAGTCGGTGGCTGTTTGCCTGCGGATGCACCTAGTTATGTAGAACGTTCTGCGGATAGCGAACTTTACGGGTTAGTGAAAGCGGGCGAATATTGTTACGTTTTGAACTCGCGTCAGATGGGTAAATCTAGCTTGCGCGTGCGAACGATGCAGAGGTTACAAGCTGATGATATCGCTTGTGCCAATCTCGATATTACCATGTTAGGGACTCAAAAAATCTCCCTAGAAAAGTGGTATGGTGCATTAATTAAAAGTCTGATTAATAATTTAGAGCTAGGCGATTTCGATTCTCGGTTTTGGTGGAGAGAGCGCAAAGAAGTTTCGCCCGTTTCTTGTTTTGAGGAATTTATAGAAACTATTTTATTATACCGTACTCCTCAACAAATTGTAATTTTTATTGATGAAATTGATAGTGTGCTACAAGTAGATTTTAAAGATGATTTCTTTGCGTTAATCCGAGGATGCTATAATAAACGCGCAGACAATTTCAATTATAAGCGTCTGAGTTTTGTTCTCTTGGGAGTTGCCGCACCTTGCGATTTAATTCACGAATCTCATCGCACGCCTTTTAATATCGGTCGTTCTATTGAATTACAAGGTTTTCAAGTTGGAGAAGTCGAACCTCTCGCTCGTGGTTTACAACGGAAAGCAGACGATCCCGATGCTGTGTTACGAGAAGTATTAGCATGGACGGGAGGACATCCTTTTTTAACACAAAAACTCTGTTGGTCTCTCGATCGCTCTCATGGTTATATTGAGAAAGGAACTGAAGCCAAACAGATCGAAAAGGCGATCGCAGCACACATTTTTGCCAATTGGGAGTTATACGACGAACCCGAACATTTTAAAACAATCCGCGATCGTATTTTGAGAAATAAGCTCTATACGGGACGGCTTTTAGGATTGTATGGCGAAATTTTGCAGGATGGGAAGATTGCCAGTGATAATAGCTACGAGCAAATATTATTGCGATTGTCGGGTTTAGTGGTCAAAAAACAAGAATATCTCAAGGTTTACAATCGCATTTATGAAAATATTTTCGATTTATATTGGGTTGAAAAAGAATTAGAAGCATTGCGTCCTTATGGAGAAGCATTTCGAGCGTGGAAAGTATCGGGATGTCGAGATGAATCTCGTTTATTGAGAGGTCAGGCATTATATGATGCTCTTAATTGGGCTAAAGGTAAAAGTTTAAGCGATGGCGATCGAGAGTTTTTATCCGCATCTCAAGAAATAGACAAACAACTGGTTCTCGAACACGCCAACGAAATTTTAGTTAAAGCACAGAAACAAGCCAGTCGAATTAGTAAACAATCAAGTCGAATTATATCTCTTAGTGTTTTTGCTTTGGGGATAATTTCTATAATTGCAGTAATTATCAGTTTTAAAAGTCGTTCTGCTGTTCGGCAGTTACAAGTAGTACGAGAAAAGCAAGAAAAAAGCGAACAAATATTAGTAGATACAATTAATGACAGAAATAAACTGCTTGACAAGAATAATATTTTGTTTGAAGAAATCAATCGGAAAAACAAAAAACTTAATGAATTGCAACAAGCTCAGGCACAAACTAAATTAGAATTTGAGACTCAGTATCGTGAACTCACAAAAAAATCAAAATTTGCTCAAAATCAGTTAGAAATAAATAATAGAAAAATAACTTCTAAAAATATACAGCTTAATGAAATTAACGAAAGAAATCAGCAGATGAAACAAGAATTAACTAATGCTCGAGTTCGGCAGAGGCACAAACAACAAGAATTAAAATCTCTCGAAAGAGAATACGATCGCATCCAGCAACAAGATAACGATACAAAAAGACAATTACAGCAAACTCGGGACAAATACAATGAAATTCGTCAAAAGCTCGATTTAGCGATTGATTTTTTGAATCTTCATATTTTTGATAAATTTGATCAAGATGAAAGATTTCTAGAGAATGCTCATTCAGATAATACCAAATTAGAATTTGGACTAAATCCAAATATAACCCTAACAAATCTAGATGAAAGTATACTAGAAGAGACAATGCTTTCAGAGACATCTCAAAACAGTAGACATTTTTTGCTTGCTCATGCCGATCTTCGTGTAGAGAGCAACAGACAGGGATTAGAAAGGCAGAATGATTTTGATAGCAAAGACCCTCAATTTATAGGAGAGTTGAGAGATATAAATCTATTAGACAATAATAATTTAATTGAAATACAGAAAAGTTCTGTTAATTTTAAATCATCTTTAAAATGTATTGAACTAGGAGAAAAAAGTTCTCAAGTCAAAGAAATTCAAGAAAAACTTAGAACCCAAGAGTTTTATAGTGGTGCTATCACATCATACTTTGACAAAGATACTGAATTCTTTGTTAAAGAATTTCAAAAAGAACGAGGTTTGAATGCTAATGGGAAAGTATGTACTGAAACAATGGAAGAGTTAGAAAAAGATGCTGCTCAAACAAACACTGTTCATTTGAGAGTATCCGATATAGCAGGAGTATTAGGGCTAGGTGATATTTTTGAAGAGTTTAATGAAGGCGATCGCAATAGAGGTAGTATAGTCCCTGACTCTACTCTTGGTAGTGAAAGGACGGTTGTAGTTTCTAATGACAGATTCGATAATGAACTTATGGAGCTTATTCAAGGAGGAGCATTACGAGATAATCAAATCCTTCTCAGTTTCCAAAAATTTAACGTACAAGAAGTACAAAGTACGACAACTCGCTTAGGTATTTGGAGCGATTCACAAGTTAACCATATCGGCTTAGGTCAAGGAGATGGAGGTAATCTTACGATCCATGCCGAACAGTTGAATATTCGAGAAGGTGAAAAAGTAATAGTAGAAGCGTTTGGCACGGGCCACGCTGGCCATCTTAGTATTAATGTGGGAGATATCCGTGTCAACACTACTACCAACACTGGAAAAGCAGGAGATATTATCTTAACAACTCCTCATTTAACCATAGAAGAATCTGCCAGTATTACAACAACCGCTACTTCCCAAGAAGAAGGTGGAAGCAATAATATTAACGCCGCACAAATCCACCTTGCAGGGACAATGGGAATATTTGCCGAAACTCAAGGACAAGTCCCCGCAGGTACTCTCACTCTACACCCCAATGATAACAAAATCGATCTCGATATAAACGTCCAGCAAGGCTCGCAAATATTCGCATCGGGTACAATTCAAGTAGAAGCAGAAACCACGATCTCCGTTGAGAGCCAAGGAACAGGAATAGGGGGAAATATCGAAATTCAAGGCAATCTCATCGATCTCAACAACAGTCAAATAATCGCCGAAACCCACAGTACCCAAGGTGGAAACATTGAACTTACGGTGAAAGACCGTATCCTGATGCGTCACGGAAGCCAAATCTCCACTATTGCCGGAACTGCACAAGCTGGAGGAAATGGCGGTGATATCACTATCAATGCCGAAAATGGCTTTATTGTGGGTTCTCCTCCAGAAAACAACGACATTACTAAAAATACTTTTGAAGGGAACGGAGGAAATATTGATATTACTGCTCAAGAAATCTTTGGTGTAAGATTTCGCGATCGCCTCACCACAAATAATGATATTATCGCCAGTTCTGAATTTGGACTTAAGGGAACGGTGAATCTCAATACTTCTGAAATAGATCCTACCAACGGTCTTGCCAATCTTCCTAGTAGTTCTGAATTAGAAGTTAACAATACAATTCAGAACACAAATATTGAACACAAAAATAGCGATCTTTCTACTATTGAAAGCTACCAAAGGCAAAGTTCATCGTCTATTCAAGGAATAGGAGGTGCTCCTGATAACCCAGATGATGTGCTGATTGCGGAAATAGATAGCGAATTTATTCCACTCGATGAGCTTGAAGTCGATGGTCTTATAGCAAATAACCTCGATAGAATTAGTACAATTAGTTGTATTCCAATATTATTAGGTATAGAAAACTTCTCTGAAAATATCCAAAATTGTCAGATTCGCGAACTCCAGAAATGGCTAAAAGATCGCAATTTTTATCGTGGTCTTATTAACGGTATTTGGAATGAAGAACTCCGAGAAGGAATCGAGAAATTTAAACGCTATCACAGCCTGTAAAAATTGAGTTAAAATATACACCAACTAGATATTTTCTGCTTGTTAGGGATACCGAAGAGTGTCTGGATTTTCTGCCTAGCGATCGCCCTGCTTTGAACCATGAAAACAGATAGCATATTTTACCAACTCTTTCAAACCTTTCCCACCTTGCTTTTTGAACTCATGGGAGAAACCGCAAAGCGAGGGAACGAATATCAATTTCTATCTCAAGAAGTCAAAGAACTGTCGAGACGCTTTGACGGCTTATTTTTGCCCCCCTCGACATCCAAAGAAGACCCCATCTATTTCGTTGAAGTCCAAATTCAAAGCAAAGAGGACTTTTATTGGCGTTTCTTTGCCGAGATTTTCGTTTATTTGGGACAGTACCAACCCGAACAAGATTGGCGTGCAGTTGCCTTATTTAGCAATCGCAAAGCCGATCCGGGATTGCCTCGCGCCTATCGTAGCCTGAAACAAAGCCAACAGCTAAAAGTTCTGTATCTCGATGAAATCAAAGCCAAAGAAGGAAGTTCTCTCGGCTTGGAAATCGTGGAATTGCTAATGAGAAAAGAGAAAGAAGTGAGAGATGCAGTGATTCCCACCCAAGAGTTACTGGAAAAAGCGAGAAAAACCTTAGATAATCCCGCCTTGCAACAAAAAGTATTAGAATTGATAGAAACCGTGCTGGTCTATAAATTTACCGCCTTGAGTCGTCAGGAGTTAGAAGCCATGTTTGGATTGGAAGAATTAAAACAAACCCGTTATTTTCAGGAAGTCGGTGCAGAATTCGAGCAGCGAGGATTCGATCGCGGCGAACAACAGGGATTTGAGCGCGGCGAACAACAAGGAATCAAACAAGGCAAACTCGAATCCATTCCCAGATTATTAGCGATCAACCTGACAATCGAGCAAATTGCCACAGCTTTGGATTTGAAGGTCGAGGACATTCAAAATGCTATTCAAAATCAAGAGAATGATTCTTAAATGAGATCGACTATTAGCATGGGGGAAGTGGGAACATCAGCTTGTGTAGCGATCGCCATACAATTTCCCCTTTCTACAATAAACTGCCTCGCGATCGCAGCGATCGTTAATAGGGTTTGCGTCCGATAATATTTCCGGGAGGATCGTAATTACAAACCCAAACTTCGCGATTATTATTCCTCGCCATCGCACACCCAACTTCTCGGGTGCTTTCCCAAACCACTTGGGTATAGTGACCGCACATTTTACCGGGTTGGCAGCTATTATTATTGTAGTTATAATCTTGTACCTCATTTCCCCACATATCCACCACTCGTTCCGGGCTTAATTGTTGTCCCGAAGCAGCAGCGAGATTTTCCCCATAGGGTGGATTTTGGCGGTGTTCGAACTTATTTTCTCGCAATAGCTTATTCGCCCATTCTTGCGCGTAATTTGCGAGTGTCGGCGACCATTGTAAATGCGGCACATTTACCGTATCTCGCCATTTATTATGCGCGTTAAGCATTTGTTCAATTCCTGTCTGACTGGCAAGATCGTAAACATTGGTGGCAATTCCTCGCTGTCGTGCTTGTTCTAAAGTCAAAATGCGATCGCGGGTGACTCCTGATTCTGTCGAGCCATTGGCAGTATAAGACAGACTATACTCTTCCCCGGTGGAACTCTGCCAGCGCCAACCCGTAAGAATGGCTTCCTGCCATTGTCCCTGTTTTTGGACGTAGACGGGACTGCCATCGAGAGGGATAGTCGGACTTTGTGCCATCAGATTGCGATTGAATAAATTATTGCTTAAATTATTGTTAATCTTCTTCTCTGAGTGAATATCTGCGACTGTTTGCGTCGGCGATCGCATCTCCTCAGATTGAGTTAAACTCGGCTGGCTAAAACCGGGCATCATTTTCCCCAGAGATTGCCAGTTTAAATCGCGGGAAGTCGCAGCGACTTTCAACATACTCGCGAGGGTTAAAATAGAGAGGGGAATTAAGATTTTTTGTAGTGCCATAGTGAAGCGTCTGCAATTGTTCCGACTCAATAAGATTGTTCGATCTTAGCGTACTTTTCTCATGACGATCGCGCTATTGTTTTTGTTGCCTAAAAAATAAATCTCTTTTTAACAATTCAGATTTTGAGGAGTCTCAATGCCATTTCAAATCGATTTAGAACAGTTAAATGTGCTTTTTCACCATGCCGAAAAAACATATCCAGAAGAATGCTGCGGCATTATTTTAGGTAGAATCACCGACATGGTTAAGGTCGTTCTCGATCTCCTTCCCACTGAAAATACTTGGGATGAAGCATTAGCCAAAGATTTACCAAAAATCGCCGATATTCCCGCTCGCGACGAGAAAAAAGAAAAGAATTTTTTCATTGCCCCAGAAGAGATTTTAAGCGCGCAAAAAGAAGCCAGAAATCGCAATGCGATCGTTTTGGGATTCTATCACTCTCATCCCGATGCACCCGCCATCCCGTCTGAATTCGATCGCGCGATCGCTTGGCCGGATTATTCTTATCTCATTGTTGCGATCGCTGAAGGAAAAGCAAAAGAAGTGAAAAGTTGGCAACTCGACCAAGATCGAAAATTTCAGCTAGAGAATATCAAAATAATAGAAAAATAAGAAACCACCTGAAGATATTGACAATTCGAGTCGAATCGAGTTACAGTGAGAATAAAATAAGTTTTATTCAATAAATTTATGTTGTTTCGTTTATATCATTATCGTAGCAGACTATTAATTTTATCTCTCATTGGTTGGCTATCTTGGCAAAATATCGGTGACATCGCTCGTGCTAATCCTATTGTTCCCGCAGAGGACAATACGGGAACGATAGTCACCTCAAACGGAACGAGCTACGATATTAGCGGTGGTATCCGATCTTCAGACGGTATTAACCTATTCCATAGCTTCGAACAGTTTGGTTTGAATCCTACAGAAATTGCCAATTTTCTCGCTCAACCCAATCTTGAAAATATTCTGGCTCGTATCAGTGGTGGCACTCCCTCCATTATTAACGGTTTAATTCAGGTAACGGGGGGCAATGCTCACCTTTATTTAATGAATCCAGCAGGGATTATTTTCGGCTCTGGCGCGAGTTTAAACGTTACGGGAGACTTTTTCGCCACAACAGCGACAGGTATTGGATTTGAGAATGGAAACTGGTTTCAAACATCAGGAAAAAACACCTATGAGTCTCTACTCGGAACGCCTGCTCGATTTGCTTTCGATCTTCCTCAACCCGCTCCTATTATTAATGCAGGAAATCTTGCCACAAGCCCCGGAAATAATATCGCTTTGTTAGGGGGAAATGTCCTCAATCTGGGAACGATTTTCGCTGAATCGGGTAATATTATTATCGGGGCAATTCCGGGAACAAATTGGGTGAAAATTTCTCATGCAGGGAGTTTGTTAAGTTTAGAAGTTCCTACAGAAGCGATCGCGACAGGATTTAATCCCCTCCAGTTACCGGAATTATTAACAACTCCAGAAGTTAGAGCGGCGATCGCGCCAGAGCAGAGAGAGGGAATATCCTCATTTTCCCTAAACTTAGGCGAAGTATCTATTGCCGGACAAATCAGAGGAAAAGAGGTACATCTCGCTGCCAGTGAAATCCAGATTCTCCCCAGTGAAACGCCTTTAATTCAAGGAGAAGGATTGGACAGTGCGAAGAGTGTCACCTTATTTCCTCAAACAGCAGAAGATTCCTTTGTTTCCGTGTTTATTGATGCCACGATATCGGATTATCAAACTTTGCTTTATGGAGGGAGATCGGGAACGCGGAGTATGGCGATCGGGCGAGAAGAAAATGGCATTGCAGCGATTGGGGAAGAGCTATCTCGCTTAGAAATAGCAGGAAAGACAGTAGAGGAAGTTCATATCGTATCCGAAGGAAATGCGGGGAATTTTTGGTTGGGAAATGCGTTTGTGAGTGGAGAAAACTTTGAGGAATATCGGGAAGAGTTTGCCCGTTGGCGCAGTGCATTGGGAGTGAATGCCGATATATTGCTATACAGTTGCTTTACGGCATTAGGAGAAGTGGGAGATGTTTTGTTAAATAATATCGCCAGAGAAACGAGAGCAGATGTAGCAGCATCAACGAATTTAACGGGGAATGGGAGTTTAGGAGGAGATTGGGTTTTCGAGAAACAAATCGGGGAGATCGAAGCCAATCTTGCATTTACCGATTCGGCATTGAATGCCTATATGAATACTTTAGATATATTGACAGTAACGAGCAGTGCTGATAGTGGTTCGGGCACGTTAAGAAATACAATCGCTAATGCTGTTAATAGCGATGAAATTCGTTTCAGTTCTAATATGAATATTTTTCTGAATTCGGCTCTTGAAATTGATAATAAAACATTAACAATTGATGGCGAAACGAATACTATTATTTTAGATGGACAGAGCAACGATCGTATATTTGAAATTGATAATAATGCCTCCGTTACCCTCAATAATTTAACCATTCAAAATGGACGAGAAGCATCGGATGAAGGGGGAGGTATTTATATAAAAGATAGTAATTTAACAATTAATAATAGTATCATTACAGGCAATAGCTCTGTGGATGATGGAGGTGGTATCTTCATCAAAGAGAGTACCGCAACCATTAATAATAGTACGATTTCTGGAAATGCAATTAGTGACAGTAATACTCATGGTGGTGGAATTGCCAGCCAAAATAGCATGCTAACCGTTGAGAGTAGTATAATATCGGGAAATTCTGCCGTAGGAGGTTCGCGATCGGGAGGGGGCATTTCCATCAGAAATAGTGATGCAACTATCTCAAATACGACGATATCTAACAATTCTGCTGGCGGAAATGGGGGAGGGATGTTTCTGGATAAAGGGACTGTTACGATCGAAAACAGTACCATTTCTCAAAACTCCAGCGATTCTGATGGAGGAGGAATTAGACTGAATAAAGAAAATTCAGTCACGATCGAAAATGTAACGATATCGGGGAATTCTGCTAATACTAATGGAGGGGGCATTGATTTCGATAGTCAAAGTGACGATTTGTCGTTGTCGATAATCAATTCCACTATTTTTGAAAATAGTGCGGGTGGAGAAGGAGGCGGAATTTATATGCAGAATAGTGGCGGTGGTTCAGCAAATGTCGAGATTTTAAATAGTATTATCGTGGGTAATAGTGCGGGTAATTCAGCAACCCATGATACGATAGACGATAACAATATTACGATCGCGGATCGCGGTTATAATTTCATCGGCGTTGATGGTACGGGAGACTTTACCAATAGCAATACGCGCGTTGGTATCGATACGACGGATCTCAATCTTTCCGCATTGGGAAATTATGGCGGTTCGACTCAAACCCATGCTTTATTACCGGGAAGTATCGCGATCGATGCCGGAACTTCTGCGGATGCACCCAGTGTCGATCAACGCGGATTAAATCGCGGAATCGTTGATATCGGTGCATTTGAAGTAAATGCAGATTTAGGAGTAACCTCGAGCGTCGATCGTGCGGTGACTTTCATCGGGGATACCGTTACCGTAACCCTCGATTTAACCAATGGAGGACCCGACGCTGTAGGAAATATCAATCTTGAAGTTTCTTTTCCGAGCGGAGTACAATTAACGGGTTTTCTGCCCTCAATCGGAAGCTATGACACGAATACGGGAATTTGGACGATTGATGAAGTTGATGGAAGCTACGATACGATTTCTGCCGATACCCGCGCGACTCTCGAACTATCATTTGAAGTTCTCCCTAGTCTTTCTCCATCTTTAGAATTTACCACGAATATCCTTTCATTCAATGGGGAAGAAGTCGATAGTAATAATGACACTTCGACGGTTCAGCAAAATTTGCTCGGATTGGCAAACTGTCCGCCCATTTGCTATCCTTATTATCTTCTAAACTCTATTAGTATAACCGAGACTCTTGCGAATTATCAAACATTGATAACCCAAACAAATTCGGGTTTATCTTTACTCGATACCGGAGTGGAACAACTCGAACAATCGGTTACTGAAGAATTTGAAAATTATTTTGACTTGAGAAAAACGGAAGCAACTTCGCTTTCTGAAATCCAAAAAATTTTACAGAATATTGCCAGTCAGACCAACACCAAACCTTCTATTATTTACGTGATGTTTGCGCCTTCGGCTCTGACCCAAGAGCTTTCAGAAACCCTCTTAGCTTCTGCGGACATCTTTTCATCGGGCGATCGCGGCTTAAACCTTGCAGAAGCCGCGCATTCTGCCGATAGCGATATCTTACAAGTGATTTTGGTGACTGCGAATGGAGAAGTTATGATGCGACAGTTACCCGAAGCAACCCGGGAGCGAGTCATGCAACAAACGAACGAGTTTCGCAACACCGTAACTAACGTTCGCCGTCCCGGTGCTTTCCTCAAGTCTTCTCAGCAACTTTATCAATGGATTATTGCCCCTCTTAAAGACGAGATCGAAGCACGAGAAATCGATAATATTGCCTTTATTCTCAATTCAGGATTGCGATCGCTCCCCCTAGCTGCCCTTCACGATGGCGAGAAGTTTCTGATCGAGAATTATAGCGTGGGCTTAATGCCGAGTATCTCTCTGACCGACACGACCTACCAGAACATCAACAAGGTAGAAGTCCTCGCGATGGGTGCATCCGAATTTAGCGAGCAAGATCCCTTACCTGCCGTTCCCGTAGAATTAGCCATTATCGATCGCTTTTGGCAGGGGAAATTTTTTCTGAATGAAGAATTTACGGTAGAACAACTGAAAGGACAACGCCAACAAGCTCCTTACGGGATCGTTCATTTGGGAACCCACGGCGAATTTAGAGCGGGAAACCCCGATCGCTCCTATATTGCCTTTGGCGATGGCCAGATTTCTCTCGATCGCATCAGAGAGTTAGGCCTCAACAACCCGACTACGGAATTATTGGTTTTAAGCGCTTGTCGCACGGCATTGGGAGACGTAGAGGCAGAATTGGGATTTGCGGGATTAGCCGTTGCTGCGGGGGTTAAGTCGGCTTTGGGGAGTTTGTGGTATGTGAGCGATATAGGTACCCTTGCCCTCATGGGGACGTTTTACGAGCGCTTGCAGGACGTTCCGATTAAAGCGGAAGCCTTACGTTTGGCACAATTAGAGATGTTACGGGGAGAAACTCGGGTGGAAGGGGGCAATATTTTGATTTCTAACACGGTTTTTCCCCTTGATTTTGCCAAGGAAGACGCAAGCGATCTGACGTTTGTTCATCCTTACTATTGGAGTGGATTTACTTTAATTGGCAGTCCTTGGTAATTAACAAAATGCGATCGCTATACCAGGACACGGTGAGGAACAACAATATAACCCGTCGTTCGATCGCCCAAAACCAGATTTTTCTCATCTCCCCAATACCACCAATACGCGCCAACATAAGCACAAACCAAACTATCGAGGCGATCTTCCAAATCCTTAAACTCTCGGGTTTTGAGTTGCGCAAAATTATCCGGCCAGGAAATGCGATCGCGCAAAGCGGGAACGCGATCGCGCAATTCCCCCAGATAACGATAGAGTTTCTCTAACTCTGGCTTGCGATCGCTCAATCTCCCCTTCTTGTACTTCAAAATGCGCTCTAACCCAAACAGATGAACGATCGCCGGATGGGGAAAAACCTCGATTTGATAGCGTCCGGGAACTTGCGGCGCGATCGCGGGGGCGTGCTGAAACCTCCTCTCCTCCAAACCCAACCCAAAACTCACCGTGCGATCGGCAAAAGGCAGCCCTAGATTAGCCGGATAACACCCCGCATGATAGCGCCCGAAATGCTTGTGAGTCAGGCGATCCGGGACTCTTGACCCCGTTGCGTTGGGGATGAGGGTGGGGGCATCTACTGCCACTAAAGCGGGGCGATCGCTGCTCCACTCCTCCACCCAAGCGAAAATCTCCTCAATGCTCTCCCGTCGCCGACAATCGAGCAAAACCAAAGCGCGATCGCGTAACTCCAAGCAGCATAAACCACTCGCTCCCGACTTCCAACCCAGATCGATACCGAGAAATCTCATTCTCTTAACACGGCGATCGAACTATTGTCCCGTCCCATAAGGATTGGAAAAGGTATTAATTTCCCCGCCGCCAATGCGATTATTGGGATTAACTCGACGGGGAGCTTGCACGGGTTGATTGAGGGGCTGAACGGGTTGAGAAGAAGCAAACGGATCGCTGACGGGTGCGCCCGTATTGCCTGGGGTTGGAGTCGTGGTTAAACTCGGCGTAGAAACCCTCGGCGAAACAACGGCTCGACGGCCATTTTGCGGCGGTACGACGGGAGTTGTCGGCACGACCCCATTCACCCCATTTGAAGCTGGATTCGTTGTCGTTCGTCTCGTGGTTTGGGTCGGCGATAATTGAGTGTTCGATCGCGATCGGGTAGAAGAAGATCCGAAGGAATTAATGGAAGGATTTATCGTTGCGTTGGGGGCAAGATTATACGGGTCGATCGCGTTTTGATTTGAGGGAATATTGGCATTATTGGGAATTGCCGTATTGCCAGAGGGTACAGAAGCATTGTTGTTTCCGGAGGACGGAACATTCCCGGTAGGTGTTGGGGTAATTTGTTGTAGGGATAAAATTTCTGATTCTAAAGGTGTCAGGTCATTATTCCCCGCTTCTCCGCGCAACATTCGATCTAACGGTGTTGAAAGAGAGACAGGATCGAGATCGATACCAATTTGAGAATTAGACTTGTTTCCCGAATTTCCCCCACTTGCCAACTCATCGAGAGAGGAAAAATTTAATAAAGGATTGTTAGAGGAAGACTCTTTTTCCTTGTTTCTCGCTTCTTGCCTCTGATTCTTCATAAAAACTTCTAGAGGATCGGGTTCTTTATTTTTCTTATTATTTTTCGGCTTCGGTTGAGAGAGACCTTCTGGATCGGTTCTCAACCAAAAGGACAGATCTCCCGACTGCGCATCGGCTTCTAAATCTTCTAAAGTGAGTTCGGGGTTAGCTTCCAAAATCCTTTCTATCCTTTCGTCGTCTGCGGTTGAACCGTCTAACCATTCGGGATGCTCGATGTAAACCCAAAAAGAACCCATCAATAAGGCGCACATGACACCGGAACCAAAAATTAAGGGTTTGATAGAATAACCCGTTTGATGGTCGGCATTGTTATTGTCCAGTGGGGGAGGTGTTGTGGGGGACATGGTTTATCGGGGAGGAGATATCTTTTGTCTAGTCTAACTCAAAGCTCAAAATTGGGATTATTGGGGGCAAAATTAGGATTGTAGTAGGGATCGCCACCGATTTGTTGTAAATATTTTCCCCATTTTTCAGCCAATTTCTGGCGTTCTTCGGGTCTGACCTTGCGATCGCTGCGACTGGCGGATCCGTAATGACTCAATTGAGCATCCGGGACGACCAAATTTCGATAGCCAGCTTGATAAGCTCTTAAACACAAATCTACATCATTATAGTTGAGAGCAAATGCTTCTTCAAGCCCTCCCAACTGCTCGAAAAGCGCTCTTCGCATCAGCAAACAAGCTCCCGTAACGGCAATATAATTGCGGTTGACAACATTAGAAAAACTATAGCCCCGATGCGCCCCTTCATAACCGTAAAAAACGTGCATGGGATGAACATCTTTCACGATAACAACCCCAGAATGTTGGATTTTTCCATCGGGAAATAACAATTTTGCACCCACTGCCCCAATCTCATCTTGTTGGGCAAATTCCAACATGGATTCCAACCAATCGGGAGTTATAATTTCTGTATCGTCATTCAAAATCAAGAGCATCTCTCCTTTGGCATGATTTGCTCCCAGATTGATGCGCGTCGAGAAATTAAAAGAGGCGCGATCGCGAACTAATTCGATTTGTCCCTGCAAGCGCTGCAAAATCTCATCGGGAATATCAAATCCATCAA